>JBDTOV010000117.1:0-16231 GCA_039933035.1 Ginsengibacter sp.
ATATTTTTTTGCCACGAATACCACGAATACCACGAATACCACGAATACCACGAATGCCATGAATGCCACGGATTAATACAGGTAAATGAAGGAAACCAATATTGAATAAACAATCTGTATGAAGATCTTTTTAATTCGTAATAATCCCTGTAATCCGTGGCCATCTATGCAAAAAATCCATGAATAAACCATTGATACGTTTTATCAACATCATAATGTCCCGAGCGAAACAGCCAATACCGCTGACCTTCTTCATCTTCCACACAATAATAATCCCTGTGTTGCCCCTGCTGCAGCCACCATTCCTGTTCAATGCGTTCAGGCCCATCTGCCTTGATAATTTTATGCACTTTCCCTTTATAGCGAAATAGCATCGGGGGATAATCAGGAATGGGCGCAGTTACTTCAATGGCTATCGCCCTGGATAGTAATTGCACAGGCCTTGGCCTGTCAACTTTCCAGGCTGTTGGTAATTTTTCATTGACAGAAGTAGCTGCTTTAAAAGAATGTTCCGGCCAATAATGCTCATCGGGTACATACCGATGAATTTTGCCGGGGCCGATTTTTCCGGCTATCCTGTCCAGTAATTCAGACAAACCAATATCATCCAACCCCCCGTCAGTATCCCATAGCTTTTCCTGTAAAGGAACGATGTCCTCTACCGTTACTGCTTCCAGTGTAAACAGCTCTATTCCCCATGCGGGTTCTATGGAATCTATTTTAATAGCAAACAATTTAAAAAGATGCCTGCTGTTATTGGATGGTCGGTGGGTGCCGATCTCAATTTTTTCTATTTTCCCATCGATACGGTAGCCCTTGAATGAAGCTGCCCGAAGGCCTTTTTGTTCCTGTTGCAAACGCTGGCATAGAACATCCAGCAATTGTTCCAGGGCAATTTCTATACCGGTTGCTGTTATAATAGGTTCCAGGCAGGGGAGCCTTTCCTGGTAAGTCTCCATGGGCTGCACCGGTTGTATTGCTTCTTCTTCATAACCTAACGCCTGGCCTAAACGCTGTAAAAGGTGCGTACCAAAACGGCGGCGTAAAGCTGCACGTGGTAAACCAATAAAATTACTGACCTGCCGGAGACCCAGTTTTTCCAACCGCTCTATAGTTCCCTGTTCAAGCCGGAGTGCAGCCGGTGGCAGTGGCAGCAGCGCTGTATTCTGCTGCGTGCTTTCAATGATCATGGTATCTTTTCCAAAGCGGGCAATGGCCCAGGCGGTACCGATCGTATCGGCCATAGCAGCACGGACATCATAACCGAAATGTTGTAATCGTTTAATGATGGCTGCTAGGTATTGTTTTTCGCTACCCCAAAGATGCGTACATCCGGTAACCTCCAGCATCAGTCCGTCAGGAAGATCAATGGCTACAACAGGTGTATACCGGATGCACCATTCAGCAATTCCTTTGAGCAATTTAGTAGATAGCCCCGGTTTGTCATCTATCACTTGCAGGGCAGGTATGATGGCCCTTGCATCTGCTACTGCCATTCCTGTACCTGCTCCCTGCGTTTGTGCCTCCGCGTTAGCTGCTGTTACCAACATTCGCCCATGATCAGGGGAAGCTAATATAAAAGGCAGGTTACATAAGCCCGGCTGGCGGCGGGAGTACCAATCCGTTTTGATGTGACGGAACCATATGGAGATAAAACGTTTGGGCATATCATCCCGCTTTCTTTTTTTGTTCCTGTGGAATTATGGCAATTGTAGAAATATGCCTGAAGCGCCCGGCGACAAATTCTATTTCCCATTTACCCGGTTTGCCATTTCTTACTTTTAACAGTTCTACATTCCAGCGGGGAAAACCCACGCCGGGCATATCACCTGGCAACTCACTGCGTAAAGAAGTAATTTTCCACCGGGTTACACAAGCAGTGGTATTGACACTACGTGGATTGCGGCGAAGGATAAAGCCTGTCACCCTGCTCTCTTCAACCGCTAACTGCAATCGCCGTGAAGCGGTAAAACCTAATTCCGACACCTCTCCAACAACAGCAGCCAGGCCATTACATTTAAGTGCTTCCTCCATTGTCCAAAGGATTTCCTTTTCATTGGTAAGGTCAATAAAAATGATCTTATCGGGAGCAATACCAAAGGAGGTAAGGGCGGGCGGAAAAATGGTCCTGCATGAACTAATCCACATTGTTGCACCCCCATTGCGCATAAATGAAGCAAGTATGCCCGCTACAAACCCCCCGGTGGCGGCAGCCTCTTCTGCCCCGGCAACCATAAATTCATGTACCGCTCCCAGGGGAAATTCAGCATGGGGAAAAGCATTTTGTATGGTAGCCGGCACTACATCTAAAAGGGTTCGGTTCAATGTTGTTTTGAAACCTTGCAAAGGAAGAATATCCTTTCGTAATTGGGCAATAATATCGGCTTTTGTTCCTGTCATTAATACATTTGGCTAAATATAGTAGTATAAATATTGTGCTAAATTACTAAATATATTAGTAATTTGGTTGATGAATGGATTAAATTATTAACACAGGCTTTAAAAAGTACCCGATTTTAAATAAATACCGTTGCGCCAGGTCAATGTCATTTAATTAAGGAAATGTGTCATGCCTTAGGAGTTTGCATCTGGCACCACAATTTTATCCTTAAATAATTCCGACCCTTCGGGATTATAAAGCCAGAAACGCTGATATTATGTTAGTAAATAAAAAAACTCAACATATAGAAATCCCGCATGGGTGACATTTGCCGTTTATAATACCTTATTAAATGTCATTGATCGTCCGGTGTTGATTCAGTACCTTAAGGTTTTAAAAATCCTGCTGAAGGTCTGAAATAATAACCCGTTAAATTAATTGTGTATTTTAAAAAGACCGTAAGAAATAAACGCAACATGGTTGAATACGAAAAGACAAAATCTTTCGTGTCGCTCTTTTCTTTCAAATAATAATTACATTTAAACCTCAATATTGATATATGAAAAAGAATTTCACTGTATTATTATTTATTTTTTTATGCTATAACGGCACCGTGTATGCGCAGGGAATACTTGACAGCCTCTTGCCCGTTAGGGGATTTTGCATCGGCGCTCCAAAACCAAAGGATGTTGATGCATTTACAAAATTTATTGTTGAAGAACTGGCACCGCGACATGTTAATACCCTTATTCTGCGCGTCGACTATCGTTATAAATTTAAAAGCCATCCCGAGTTAGCCGACAGTTTTGCACTCAGTAAATCTGATATAAAGAAAATGGTGACTGCCAGCAAAAAGAATAACATCCGGATTATTCCACAGATTAATCTTTTAGGCCATCAATCCTGGGCCAATCATACCGGTAAATTATTAGCAGTCTATCCTCAATTTGATGAAACGCCTGGTGTACAAGTGCCGGAGAAATACCAATGGCCCAATGCTGATAATTTATATTGTAAAAGTTATTGCCCCTTACACCCGGAATTACACAAAATTTTATTTGACATTATTGATGAAATATGTGATGTTTTTGAAACAAATGCTTTTCATGCGGGGATGGATGAGGTGTTCTATATCGGTGAACCGGGATGTCCCCGTTGCGCGGGAAGAGATAAAGCAGAGTTATTTGCGGGAGAGGTTCGTGTGTTACGTGATCATCTCGCACAAAATGATCGCCAACTATGGATATGGGGAGACAGGCTGTTGGATGGAAAGACAACGGGCCTTGGTATTTGGGAAGCCAGTTATAACAATACTTTCCGCGCCATAGATATGATTCCGAAAGATGTAGTGATCTGCGATTGGCATTACGAACGGGCTGATAAAACGCCCGTATATTTTGCCATAAAAGATCTGCATGTAATTACCTGTCCCTGGCGCATGCCATCGTTAGCAGTTGAGCAAACGGAGGATATGGTAAATTTTAGAAAAGAATCTTCTGAAGAAATGCACGATAGATTTTACGGCATGATGCAAACTGTATGGTCTGATGCCGCGTCGTTCATGGATTGTTTTTATAATAAGAAACAAGATGCCAATGGCGGCGGTAATACGCCATGGAATACCTTCACTACTTTATATGAGAAGATAAACAGCTATCAATAAATTGATGAAATTATTGTTATCAACTTTTGATCCAATTACAATCAGCATAGTTTGTCCCGTTCCACTGGAAAACTACCCGCTGTTATTAATTATTTTGAGTTCCTCTTTAAAAAAGCAGCAGTCATAATAACAGGCGCTTATAAAAAAGCAGAAAGGTTACTTTAAAATGTATTCCCTTTTATTTCAATTCCTGTATCTCAATATTTTTCCAGCTTACTTTTATGCCGCCCCCTTCATGTATTTGTAATGCGATGAAGCCTTCGCCCTGCCCAATCTTTTCGTCTTTTATATAACACATCTGGTGGCCGTTGAGCCAGGTAGTTACTTCATCACCGTTTACTTGTATCTTATAGGTGTTCCATTCTCCCATTTTTAAATATTTTTCGTCTTCCGGTTTTGGCTGAATAAGCCAGCCTCTTCCATATGATTCATAAATACCCCCTGTGTGCATGCCGGGTGGCGCTACTTCCGCCTGCCAGCCACTAATTTTCACGCCCTCAGGTATTTGAGAACGAAAGAACACGCCGCTGTTGCCATTGGCTTCCTGTTTAAATTGCAAAGTGAGGATAAAGTTTTTATAATTCTTATCTGTAGATAAATAACCGTATTGCTTATCGGGTCCGCTTTCACAAACAAGCAAACCATCTTTTGCAAACCATTTTTCTGTACCGTGAATTGTCCAGCCGGTAAGGTCTTTGCCGTTAAAAATTTTCTCTTTTTTTTGAGCAGAAGCCATGAATCCGATAAAGAGGCATGAACAGAGGAAGAGTAATCTCATAATAATATTTTTACGAATATAAGCAAAGAAGCGTTGCTGCCATGAAGGCGCTGGCCATATACAAATCAATCCGGATTAGCGTGCATTTGAAATTACCCCAGGGTTGACAACCTTTAATAAGTTTGTTGGTAGGTTGAACGCACCAATCTCCAGGGTTGGCAACCTTGAACCCAAAGCGACAAATTGATATACACTACAGGATTATTATGATGCAGGCAGCAGGGATAGCAATTCCGATAGGAGAACCAGGAATAACGTTAGTCGAATTAATTATCACATGAAACAACAAATGCCCTGATTTTGAATTTCGGCCGAAATGATTTTTTACATTTTGCGATTAAAGTTCGGAATGGCGGTTGAGGAAACAACAATCGGGAATCCTTCCTTAAAATAATTCACCTATATTGATTTATCTTTATATGAATAAGGAAATTTGATTAGGATTATAGTATCGGTAGTAAACACATTAAGAACATGAAAAAATTAGTGATGAATTTTCTAATAGCCGGGGCCATACTCGTGCATCTTTCTTCCTGTAAAAAATTAATAGCCGCGGTTTATGGGGGATCAGATGTTACCGTTCCTGAATTTAAAATGACGATACCAAAAATTTATTCTGTTTCACCAAAGGAAATTCCCATGGGGAGCTACTCTTTTTATTTTAACCTGGATAGCGCGGTAAAAGCCAATACGGGCGGTATTTTTGGAGCAAATGCCGTTAACTCGATCAAGATAAAAAAGATCACCATCAAAATTATCAATCCGGATGCAGATGATAATTTAGCCAATATTGACAGCGTCCGTGTTACACTCCAATCCGCTACCAATAATATTCCCGTAGAACTTTTTAACATTGGCTTCCCGGATACTTACGCAAATACCTATGACTATACTACTGCAAACAGCCCGGAGTTAGTGAATTATCTTAAGGGTAATACCATAATCTATAATGTGTATGGTAAAATGAGAAGGGTTACTAATAAAACATTAAGCATGGCGGTTGACGCTACCCTGAGGGCTGATTAACTAGGGATTTCGTAAAAATGTTTGTGTTGAAGATGAACAATTATTTCAAAATCAATATAGGTTCCTTTGCATTTCTGTAGATGGCTTCGGAGATACTCTTGTGGGTGAGCAGGTATAAAAAACTATGGCTGCCGGGAAGCGCGACGATCATTTGTACATCATGTTTTTTTGAAAATTCTATAATTCCGTTCATGATGTCCTTTTCATTGGAATAATATATTTCGTGTTTAAAATTTTTTAAATAGTGATGCAAGGAATTTTCGCGGTCAACAAATTCTTCATTTTTATTATGATATTTTTCTTCCGGATCAATATTCAATACCAGTAATTGTTTTTCTTTCCAAAAGGGCGTGGCTGCCTGGTAACTATCCAACTTTGCCAGGGAGTCCAGGGTATTGAAATCAACCGGAACCAGCGCCCGTTCTACGGGTTTATATTGATAATGCGATGGCACAATCAGTATATGAACGGGGCTTATTTTGGCAATACTAATCACATTGCTTCCAACGAAACTGTTGCCTGAATAGTGATAGTGATCGCTTCCTATAATAAGTAAACGGGGTTTTTCTTCTGCAATAATTTGCAAAATGGCCCGTAGCAGCGGATCTTCACTAACGGCGAAAAATACCTGCAACCCCGGGGCAACTTTGTATATTAATTCTTCATATTGCACTTTCAATTGCCTGGTAGTTTCCACGCGGTCTCTCTCCCGGTAATCCTGGTTTACATTCATAAAATCAGATGATACAATGATATCATCAAACATGGAATCATACATCGATTTTAAAAGTATAATCTTTTCATATCCATAAACTTTACTCCATTGTACGGCAAAGCTGATTGCATTATCAGCAGTAGGTGTAAAATCAACCGGAACAAGTATTGTTTTCATATAAAAGCGTGTTTAAAAAAAATTGTGATCCTTTCATGCTGTCATTCTTTTATCTTATTACTTAAATAGTTTTTTGTTTCTGTTTCCAGTAAACGGGTCACTCCTTCAGACCCAGGATTATTTATTAACAGAAAATATATACAATCGCCGCTATTGTAAAGCCCATCCTAAGTTTTTCCCAGGAAAAAATATTTCCTCAATTGCAAGAAAAATTGTGAACTTTCACGCTACAAAGGTAAAATATTGATGGGTTGATTTACAACCAATATTTAATTATACCTGTACTTGTTTTGTAAAATCTTTGTGTAGTAATCTTTGGGGAACTAACTGGAGTCATGCACAAGAAACACCTGCCGGCAAATGGCTCGTTCCAATGAAAGATTTGACCGGTAGCAGGAAAGCAGGGAAGAACTGGATGTAACTGCAAAACTACCTTGTGGGAATTCGTTTATGCCATTCCGTTAGCTCCGGGTTGAAGATCCGTGCATACCATTTTACAACAATCCCAATATCTTCTTATGAAAGTCAGGAAAGCGGTAACCGGCTGTGAGCGAAAAATTGGTGTTTACCTGGTTCATATTTTTGATAAGCAGGTTGGTGTGCAGGTTATTCCACCAGGCGTGAAAATAGAAATAATAATAGGGCCCGTTATAACCGGCATTCAACCATGCCTGCATATCGGTAACAGCCTGCAGGTTCCTGTCGGCAGTATTAATCTCTCTTAAAAAGCCCGCCCCCATTAGTATGGCGGGTGCAATAATCCACTTACCCTTATCTATGGCAAAGTTGTGGGTATAGCCAATCCGCGCCATTAATGAAACCCATTCCGGGTCCTGCGATAAAAGATGGAAGGTCGCGGAATCTTTTACCAAATCCATTGAAGGGCTGTGCCAATTGATCTTTTGCCACGAAGGTGTGACCATAAAAAATACAGATCCCGCACTCTTAACCTGTTTTAAGGAAAAGCTTTTGGCTGCACTGAACGAAAAAAGTTTTGTGTTGGTAAAAAAATAATAATCAAAACCTGCACTGGTAAACTCTATTCCGTCGAAAATCTTAAAACTATCCTTTATCTTCTCTACGGGCACCAACAGGCCGTTATAGGATTCATAAAAAGGACGAAAGCGCATTTGTTTTCCGCCAAAATTTATACCCAGGGACGTATATTCGAGTTTTACATTTTTATCCAGTTGCGTACCCGGCATCGCCCATGAATATCCCAACGAGAGCCATTTATAATTGACGTTGGTACTAATGTGTGCATTGCTGTTAGCAACAAGGCTATAGTTATTTTTTCGCTGGCGGGGATTACTGAAATTAAAACGGGTGCTATATATGTCGGGATATATTTCTATAACGTTGGTTCTTTCGAACGCATGGATATAATTTGAATCGACATCATGAACCTGGGCATATGAAGGAGTATAGGTAAGTACGCTGCTAAAAAAAAAGACAATATTGTATAGGGTACGATATTTCACTGACATGGCGGATTAAAATACTTACCGTCTACAAATAAACTAAAAAGAATTACAGCAATTTCGTTAAAAATAATATAATACCGATCTTAAAAGGGCCATGCGAATTGTAGCTGCATGCAAACCGGGTCAATGTCGTATACTCCAGGGTAGCCTTTCAATACAAGCTTTACCAGGCAAATAAAATAGTAATAAGGAAAAAATAAATTTATGGATGAAAACAATAAAGGCGCAATTTGTCCTTAAAGCGAATACTACAGGTTTGCCGGGTGCAGGCAACCGTTTATTTGTAAACTGCATTTATATTTTAACATGCTTCGACATTATACCCTTTTTATTTTACTCATCGTCTCTGGTTCTGTAGGAGCGCAATCCCGCAAAGTGTATGGCAAAATAACCAACACAAAACTGGAACCGGTCGCCTTCGCAAGTGTAAGTGTGAAGGGTCTAAAAACCGGCACTATTACCGGGGAAGATGGTACCTATGAATTGCTGCTTGATGAAGGAAAATATGACCTCATCATCAGTATGATAGGATACCAGTCGCAGGTAGTTACCATTATCGTGGGGAAATCAGGGAGTTACCAAAATATTATCCTTGAAAACGAACGCTCAAAAGATCTTTCTGAGGTGATCATAAAGGGAAGAAATAAAGACCGGGCAGAAGAAATTATTCGGAATGTAATTCGTAATAAAGATAGTATAATGACTGCTGCAGGCGCCTGGTCGTGCAGACTGTATATAAAAGCAGTGCAGGAAGATTCTTCCCGGGGGAAAAATAAGAAAACCCAAGCAAAAAATACTTTCGATAGCGTCAATGAAGATCTTAAAAAAATGGCTATGACTGAAATAGCAATTAAATACGATTATGAATCACCGCGTCGCACTAAAGAAGAACGCATCGGCGTTTCGAAAGGGAAAAAAACGGATGGATTATTTTATGTATCTACCACCGAAGGTGATTTTAATTTTTATAATAATTTGTTGAAGGTTCCTGCTGTGTCAGATGTTCCTATTCTGTCGCCGGTTAGTTATAGTGGTTTGCTGGCGTATCGGTTTAAAACGCTGGAAATAAAAAATGATCATGGGAAAAAAATATACATCATCGGTGTAAAACCCCGGCAGTTAAGCAATGCAACTGTTGAAGGACAAATTACTATTGAAGACAGTACCTGGGTGATCCTTCATACTCAATTTAGTTTCCCTCAATATCATTTACCTGAGTACGATTTTTTTGAAGTAGAACAGGATTACGCTTTTGTCAACAACAAAGCCTGGATGATTACGCGACAACATTTTTCTTATTATTCAAAAGCGGGTAAAAAGAAAGTGTCCGGAAATACGACAGTTACCTATAAAGAATTTGAGCTCAATAAAACATTTGATAAAAAATATTTTGGTGTAGAAGTGAGTGCCACTGCACAGTCGGCCTATGAGCGAGACAGTGTCTTCTGGCAAACGACGCGTACCGAACCACTTTCAAAAAAAGAACTTCGGTACATAAGATATACAGATAGCGTATACACCGCCACACATACGAAAGATTATTTAGATTCCATGGACCGGGTGATTAATAAAATTACCTGGAAGAAGGCTTTATTATTCGGGCAGGTGTTTAGTGATCATGAGAAAGAGAGAACGTGGTATATAGAGCCCCTCACCGCATTGTACCAGCCTTTTCAGTTTGGGGGCACCCGTATTTATCTTTCATTTCGCTACGAAAAAATCTATACATCCCGTAAAAGCATTTCACTTTGGAACAACCTCAGTTATGGCATTCGCAATCATGATGTAAACGGAAGTATCCATTTTAATAAATTATATAACCCATTTACACGAAGTTACTACAGCATTACGCTGGAGCGCAACTTCGACTTTATCTTCCAGGGAGATGCATGGATCAATATGCTCAAGCGAAGCAATATTTATCTCAATAACGGTATCGGCATCGGGCATAGTTTTGAAGTGGTGAATGGCTTGTATTTGTTCACTGATTTTAATATGGCGCTTCGCAGGTCAGTGAGCGGTTATAAAACTAATTCGCGGGTTGACAGCCTGTTTGGCGATATACTCAAAGACAACCTGGCGGTTTATTTTGAACCTTACAATGCAGTCTATGGCCAGGTACGTTTGGAATTTACGCCGCGCCAGCGATATATCCGCGAACCAAAGGAAAAAATTATTCTTGGTTCCCGGTGGCCAACATTCTATACCCAGTGGCGCAAAGGAATACCGGGTATTATAAATAGTAAGGTAGATTTCGACTATCTCGAAATTGGTATGCGGCAGGATATCAAACTGGGGCTCGCGGGCATTTCGCATTATGCAATCAGGACCGGTTCTTTTTTATCACGACATGACCTGGAACTGGTGGATTATAAGTTTGAGCGCCGCGGAGATCCCATATTATTTCTAAATCCCAATGAAGCCTTCCAGGCGCTGGATTCCACGTTCCCGGTATTCAACCGCTTTTATGAAGGGCATTACGTACATGAATTCAACGGCGCCATCCTAAATAAAATTCCCTTACTGAAAAGTTTATCATTGCGTGAAGTGGCTGGTGCAGGTTTTTTAATAGCTCCTGAACGCAACCTGCGATATGGCGAAGCTTTTGCCGGTATCGAACGGGTATTTAAGTGGCCGTTTAATCCTTTAAGTAAATTTAAGATAGGCGTGTACGTTGTTGGCTCGGCTGCCAATCAATTCAAAAATCCTGTACAATTCAAAATAGGGATCACTACGTGGGATAAAATAAAAAACAAGTGGTTTTAAAGAGTTGGTGTGTGAATGATGTATCGGGGATGTTATAGATAAACACTTCTTTCTATACGAAAATCCATTGCGTTTAACCTTATTAGTTATAGATGGTTATCATATTCCCGGATCAAATAAAAATATTCAGTTCGGGCGAATGCTATGCTCCGCACCGGGGTAGAAATATGCTTCATCATTTCTAACAATCTACAGCCATCAATTTTTTTTTTAAACATTAGCCGCAAAATAATGTAGCAGATAAATTAAATACGCCTCCTGCAATTTGCTAAACATGGAATGTAAAGAATGGTATCTTACCTTGAATTTTGAAAAGATGATTTGTACAAGTTGGCCGTTAGTCAAATACCCCGCGGTGAAAAGTTTTGAAAATAAGAAGGCCACGAACAGGCGGTAAGTTAACAAGCATTGAAATCGTTAATTACTTTTGTTACTTTTAATTTATCAAAGAATATTATGGATACAAAAAATTTTGATGAATACGTTGAAACACGGTACAACGGGCAGTTGGCTTATTACAGCAAAACTTCTGCGAAGTATCAAAAGAAATATAAGCAGTTTCAATGGACTTTAATAATACTATCCGCTATCACGCCTGTGTTAGCAGCACTTAGCGGGAAATCCATCAGGTTTAATGGAATTATTTTTGGCCTGGATCTTCAGATAGTCGTGATAATAGTTTCTGCCATAGTAGCGATTTTGACAACCGGCCTGAAAACATTTAATTACCATGAACTGTGGATTAACTGTCGTTCCACTTATGAAAAGTTAAAACCTGAAATTTATTATTACAATTTTGGAATTGGTCCCTATGATACGGAGGGAATAGATAAAGAATCTCTATTTGTTAGCCGTGTCGAAGCCATGGTGGATACAGAACATACCCAGTGGGCAGCCAGCAAACAATTGCAGGGAAACCTGGTTAAAATAAAGACTGAAGAGCCATTGCCACCGGATTCAACAAAAAAAAGTACGTAATTGAATCATAGATAATTCATCTTTTCAAAGCATCTCTTGTTCCTGCCGGATCTTGGCCGCGTGAAAGTTCAGCTATGTTGATTGACCTCAAATCAACATCTATCAAATCCATAATGTGGTCAGCAGGATAATTCCTGTACGCCCTTATTAAAATCTTGTAAAATGCAAAATGTTATGGAAGTTCACGTGCACCAACGTCCCCGGATAGGGCTGTAAATTATATTTAAAATGTGTGGAGCTGTAAAGCAGTTTAGCGGTAAGGGTTTTTACCAGGATTGCTCCTGGTATCGTACAGATTTATTACTTCAATGCTGTTATTTTTAATTCTGTAGAATAGCCTGTTATGTCTCGTTATCAAGATACTTCTTACAGACTTTACTGCTGATGAAGGAACTCCTGAATACGGCTGGTGGGATAAAGTTTGTAGTCTTTTTTGAAGTTTCAAAATAAAAGTATTAGAAACATCTTCACCCCATTCACTTTTAAGATAGTTGAGAAGTTTAAGAAGCTTGTGTAGAAACCGCTTTTTGTAAATTACTTCGTACGCCATTGCCTGATTGCTTCATCAAGTTCTTGTTGGGAAATAGTATCAAACCCAAACGGCTCGCTCACCAGGCTAATTAATTCCTTTTTGTTATCTTCAGAAAGGCTATCTGTTACATCCTGTTTACTTTCCTGGCTAAAATATTCGTAATCAGCTTTCAGCAGTAAGAGTAAATGCACATCAGTAGTGCCTGAAATTTTTTTGATGAGATCTTGCTTAATGTCATTGACCATAAAATACTTTTGATGATTAAAGTTAAACATTTTTGCCCATGTGGGTATTGCAATTCTAAATTTAGAACTTAGTACTCTTGTTGTATGGCGGTTCTTATATTTAAAAAATAAGACACCAGCCTATGTAGGCTACATCCATAATTATCGGGCGATGCAGTAACAATAATAATCCCCTCTGAAAAAATTTTCCTTCAGAATAATTTTGTCGCATTTCACCCCTTAAATGTCTGCTTTACACGCTAACAAATTTTTAAAGGCTCTATATCTTTGGCTTATATTTTTTATAACCGATACAACAATTATTAACTTTTAAAAATTTGAAAAATGGCAAGTGTAAGCACGTATTTGAATTTTCCACGTAACACAGAGGAGGCGTTCAATTTTTACAAAACTGTTTTTGGTGGCGAATTTTTTGGCAAAGGTTTCATGCGGTTCAGTGATATTCCTGAATCTCCTGGCAGCATGCCAATGACTGAAGAAGATAAAAACCTGGTAATGCACGTGGAATTGCGCATCCTTGACGCTCATTCTTTAATGGGAACAGATGCACCGGAAACGATGGGATTTAAGATGAACTTTGGCAATAACAGCTATATCAATTTGCAACCCGATACGAGGGAGGAAACCAAAGAATTATTTGATAAATTATCAGCGGGTGGAAAAGTTACCATGGAATTGCAGGATATGTTTTGGGGCGACTATTACGGTAGCTGTACCGATAAGTTTGGCGTACAATGGATGTTTAATTGCAATGAAAAGAAAACCTGATCAAAACCACAGCAACTAATATTTGTTAACATTATTGGCCGGGTATAATTCTTTGTTTATTTGAACACTTTGTAGTTAAAGGTTTTAGCACCTCTCTTTTAGAGAGAGCCCGTCCCAATTTTGCGGGAGGTCGGGGTGAGGTAATTCAATGCTGACATGGTTTCCAACACTTTGGTCAGATAACCTTTATTTATTTTAAAATTTTTTTAAAGAATTTAAAATAACTATGATGACTTTCCCCGATGAATCTGAAGATTACAGGGCTGCACGGGAACATTTGTTATAGCAGGAAATAGCATTGCGCCGGTTAACTGAAGAGATAGCAAAAGAGCGGCGTTCATTACCTCCCGGCGGCAAAATTCCTGAAGACTATATATTTCTCGGCGATGGCGAGGTGCGGCTTTCAGCATTATTTGAACCGGGTAAAAATACATTGGCCATATACAGCTATATGTTTGGCCATGAAAAGAAACAACCTTGCCCCATGTGTATTCCTTTGCTGGATGGGCTTAACGGCGTTAATGATCACCTGCAGAAAAGACTTTCTGTTGCCGTGGTAGCTCAATCACCTCCGGAACGTTTGCGGGCATTTACTTATGAGCGTCGATAGAACCTGCGGCTTCTTTCTAGTGCCGGCACAACTTATAACCGCGATTATCATGGCAAGACCGAAAAAGGTTTTGATACAACCATGCTGAATGTGTTTAAAAAAGAAAGGGATGAGGTACGTCATTTTGAGGGACTGAGCTTACACAAGGTCCGTCATATGCCGTCCAGGATTACCGGGCACTGGACTTATTAAATCCAATATTTAATATGCCGGATCTTACGCCCGAAGGCAGGGGTGATTTTTATACCAGCGTTCATTATTTATTTTGATAAATTGATTTAGAAAAAATTGGCTATTGGCCAGAAATACAATTGGGTTCTCAATATTACAAACGCTTACATGGAAAAGTTGTTAAGCTATACCGTGAGGTTAAGGAAGTTAATAAAGTGATCAATTTCTTGCCGCCCAGGCCAACCCGTCCGGGCCGCCACCAACATTAATATGGCCGGTCATTTCGAGCTTTTTGAGATCAATTACGGCAACATAGTTATCAGGGGTGCATCCTACAAATGCCCGCGATCCATCGGGGTCTATTAGGATGCCCGCTCCTCCATGGCCTATAGGTATCCGCTTCACTTCTTTATGAGAAGCTACATCAAAAACATACAGATCGCCGGTTCCCAGGCTCGAGATCAGTACCTGCTTTCCGTCCGGTGTAAACTGCAGCCTGTTCGCTCCCAATACCTTTGCATCAATGGTTGCGGTGACCTTGCCCTTCGCCACGTCGATAATGGCAATGCTTCCATCATTAGCTGATGCAGTCCATAACTGCCGGCCATCGGGTGATACATCAAATCCCTCGGAACCTTTAGAGACGGGTATCGCCGTTTGCATCCATTGGCTGTGTGGCTGGGCCCCGGGTGGCGGGCCCATGGGGCGTTGTTGTTGACCTCCAGGAGGTGGTGGTCCCATCGGGCCTGCCCCCGGTGGAAGCGGGCTATCCACTAACATGCTCACGGTTCCCGAACTTACGTTAGTGGTATACACTTTTTTCTGATCCGGAGTTACATAAATCATATGTGTACGGTCCTGCCCGGTCCCCATGCACCAATCAATTTTTTTTGTTGCCGGGTCATATCGTCCGACACACTTGGAACCTTCCGCAGTGAACCATAGTTTGCCACCAACAAACGTGAGGCCATGCGGCCCGAAGAAGGGTTTTGTATCAATATTGAATAAAGGCTTTTGTGCTACAAGGTCAATCACATTGATCTCATGCAGGCTGCCACCGCCGTAAATAGAAACATAAGCCGTCTTGCCGTCGGAGGATGTAATAACTTCATGTGGATCGGAACCAACAGGCACACGTGCCATCACCTTAAGTGTGCCGACATCAACAATCGCCAAAGTATGGTCTGCTTTTGAAAGAGCCAACAAAAAACGCTGTTGGGCAACACAGCCGGTGACGGAGAAAACCAATAGTGTTACAAAAAGACTACCGGTAAGCAGCCTTATCAACCTGTATATTATATTGCTAACAATTGAGTGAGATAACTGATTCAAAGTAATCCTGTTCATAATAATTTGTTTGAAGAGGTGACTGCTGCCATTGGCGTTTTATGGGCAGTTCTGTGTACGGGTTCGCCTACAAAATGCATGCAATAATTTTTAATTGAAGTTAGCAACAAAAGCGCAACGGAAGACGACAAATTTGTGAGACGGGATGATACGCCCCGGCCGGTTCCACAACAGGATTAAAAGCATGTTTTCGGGTGTGCTAATTTATAAACCTATTTTGCAAAAAGGTAAACCAGTAGAAAATAGAAAATAAATTACTTACTGCACATGCAACCTGCAGGGTTACATAACAAACCGCATTGCCTGGTACTTGACGGCCTTTCCTGCGTTGCTGCCATCATGGTAGTGGCTTTTCATCCGGCCCCAGGTTTGATAGCGGTGCCAGAGATTTCTTCGGTATCGAATCTATCGGGAGAAAGGATTGGTTGCAAAAGTATAGTTACTGTTCGAAGGTACTACTTGTACCGTCTATACAGGAAGTACACCCCGCAAAAGGTCTGGCCGAATACTTTGCGCCAGGGGGAATCAAGGAAGGGCTACCGAATAGTGTTTTCCAAAACAATAACAGAAGGCCCCGTAGTTAACCATTTT
>JBDTOV010000118.1:0-16168 GCA_039933035.1 Ginsengibacter sp.
TATGATAAAAAATTATTTCAAAATCGCATGGCGTAACCTGGTAAAATATAAATTCATCTCATTCATTAATTTGTTTGGACTAACGGTGGGGCTTACCTGTTGCCTGCTGATAACCGCCTATATACTTAATGAATTAAGTTACGACAGGTACAACAAAAAGGCGGAGAATATCTATCGTGTTACGAGGAGTTTTAATAATGCAGAGGGAGTTGTTTCGCTTAATTTAAGTACTATATCACCTCCGTTTGGATATTACTTTCCAACAGATTTCCCCGAGATAAAAAAAATGACCAGGCTGTTGAATACGGGTACCACTACATTCAGGTATGAAGACAAACTAATCAGTGAACCCGATGTTTATTTTGCAGACGAAAACCTTTTTGATGTTTTTACCCTTGATGTTATTAACGGAAATCCAAATACAGCGTTGAAAGAACCTTTTTCTGTAATGCTTACCGAAGCCGTTGCAAAAAAATATTTTGGTGATGAAGATCCGATAAATAAAGTTTTAAGAGCCGATAACCATTTTGATGTAAAGGTTACAGGTATTTATAAACCATTTCCTGCTAATTCTTTTATGCATCCCGGCGTATTGGTTTCATTCAATACCTTAAATGATTCTGCTGTATATGGTGAAAAAAATCTTCAGACAAACTGGGGTAATAATTCTTTCTTCACTTTTCTTTTGCTGCCCAATCATTATGATCCTAAAAAAATGATAGCAAGATTTCCTTCATTTTTAGATAAAAGGATGGCTGGGCAGGAATATGTTGGCCAGCGGGCTTCTAAATTTACGACGCTCGGTTTGCAGAAGCTTACTGACATTCATTTATATTCTCATACGGATTATGAAGCAGAACCCAATGGCGATATGAGCCGCGTCTATATTTTTTCGGCAATTGCTTTGTTTATTTTATTGATCGCCTGTATCAATTATATGAATTTATCCAGCGCCCGGTCGGCATTACGTGCAAAGGAAATCGGTATAAGAAAAGTAGTTGGGGCAAGAAGAAAAGAATTGATATTTCAATTTCTCAGCGAATCGGTTATCATATCGTGGGCTGCAATTTTAATTGCATTTATCCTTTTATATTGTACACTGCCATGGCTCAATACAATTTCAGGACAGCAGCTTTCCATTGGTATCCTGGCGAAGTGGCCCGTGTTGCTCACCATTTTTTTAACACCCTTTGCAGTAGGTATTTTATCAGGATTGTATCCTGCATTATTTATGTCTTCGTTTCAACCTGTAAAAACATTAAAAGGATTATTTAAAGTTGGCGGCGGTAATATTTCTTTTCGAAAAGTATTGGTGGTGGTACAATTTACCATATCAATTGTTTTGATCATTACTACCATCATTGTATTTCAGCAATTGCGCTATATGCAGGAAACTTCATTGGGTTATGATAAAGAACATTTGATCACACTGCCTTATTACAATTCAATTAATACCCAATACGAAACTTTCAGAAATGAATTGATGCAAAATGCAAGTATTAAAGATGTCGCCCGTTCTTCGCGTATCCCTACTGGGAGATTATTAGACGCCAATGGCGCTTCTGCTTTGGTAGGAGATTCCATAAGCCCCGTTACAGCCGATATTAAATTTGTTGCCGCAGATTATGATTTCATACCCACTTATGGAATACACGTAGTTGCCGGCAGAAATTTCTCACGGGGGTATAGCATGGACACTACCAATTTTATTCTGAATGAAGCGGCTATTAAAGCCATCGGCTGGAAGTCGCCAGAGGATGCTGTTGGTAAAGATTTTCAATATGGCGGAAGGAAGGGCCATGTAATTGGTGTTATCGGGGATTTTCATTTTGAATCATTACGCCAAAAAATTGTTCCGATGGTTTTAGAGAATTCCCCGGTTTCCCCGACGGATTCACGTTTCAACAGCCTTTCAGTAAAAGTTGCCGGTAATAATATTCCTGGCGCACTGGCATCCCTTGAAAAAACATGGAAGAAATATCTCCCTGAAGTTCCTTACCAGTATACATTTCTTGATGAAAGATATTATAAGCTATATGAATCAGAACAAAGACAAGGAACCATATTTACCGTATTCGCCTGCATTGCTATTTTCATTGCCTGTCTTGGTTTATTTGGTTTATCAGCTTTCACAACCACCCAGCGTGTAAAAGAAATAGGCGTGAGAAAAATATTAGGCGCCAATGTTAGCTCTATCGTTGCACTGCTTTCAAAAGATTTTTTAATACTGGTATGCATCGCATCTGTTATTGCCTTTCCGGTTGCATGGTATGCGATGTCGCATTGGTTACGGGACTTTGCTTACCGCATCAGCATCAATACGCATTGGTGGGTATTTGTTTTGTCTGCCGTTCTTGCATTAATTGTAGCGCTGGTAACGGTAAGTTTCCAGGCAATAAAAGCAGCGATCGCCAACCCGGTTAAAAGTTTACGAACCGAGTAAGGCTGCCTCTTCGGAAGACGGAGCTAATGATGTTCGTACATAAGAAGCGCATCAATTTATATAAAAAAAATCCTTCCTCTTGAAGTAAAAGAAAGAAGCCGTATGCTAAAAAATTATTTTAAAATTGCCTGGCGCAATATCATTAAAAGCAAATTGTATTCTTCAATAAATATAATAGGTTTATCCACGGGCATTGCCTTCACTTTATTGATTAGCGCTTACGTATGGAGTGAATTGCAAGTGAATAAAACCTTAAAGAATGCTGACCGGCAATATATTTTGCAAAGCAAATGGAAAGACCCCAACCAGGGACTTGACCTTACCACCATGGGGCCGTTGGCCAAGGCTTTACGAGACCAATACCCTGGCCTCGTGGCAAATTATTATCGTTGGGACGGTGTTACTTCCAATGTTTCAAAAGGAGACAAAAGTTTTAGGGAGGGTTTACAAATATGCGATAGCACGATGTTTAACATGTATGGCTTCCCGCTGCTTTACGGAAATCCAACAACCGCTTTTGAGGGACCGTTCTCACTGGTAATTACCATTGAAAAAGCAAAAAAATATTTTGGTAAAACGGATGTGATCGGACAAACGCTGACCATTGAAAACTTTTCCGGTTCTAAACACGATTTTATTATTACCGGCGTGTTGAAATCAATACCGAAAAATTCCATTACTTACCTTAATGATAATAATGATAACCAGTTTTATATTTCTTCAAATAACCTAAGTTATTTTGGCAGAAACATGGATTGGCCCAATCAATATATTGTTGGGTATGTTGAGTTGCAAAAGGGGGTAAAGCCTGAAGACCTCGCAAAACCGATGGAGTACCTGGTGAAACAAAATGCGCCTCCGCAGATTGCTGCCGGCATGACGCCTTATCTCGTTCCATTAAAGGATTATTATCTCTCGGCAAACAATGGCCTGGTTAAAAAAATGTCGTATGCCTTATCGGCAATAGCCATCTTTATTTTGATGATGGCTATCATCAATTTTATCAACATGTCAGTAAGCAGGTCTGCAACGCGTATGAGAGAAATTGGAATACGAAAAGTACTTGGCGGATTGAAGAAACAATTGATTATGCAGTTTCTTATTGAATCCATCATACTGGTGTTTTTTGCAACAGGTTTCGCATTGATCATTTACGTATTGTCAAAAGACATGTTCAGCAATATCCTGGGAAAAGAAATCCCTTCGCTGAGCCAGTTCCCGCTTTACTTTGTCGCGTTTCCACTTATCCTTATTTTGGTGATTGGCTTTGTAGCTGGCATGTACCCTGCATTTATTCTGTCTTCTTTAAAGTCCGTCGAGTCATTAAAAGGAAAACTTTCTTCTGTAAAAGAAAATGTATGGCTTCGAAAATCATTGGTAGCATTTCAATTTGGTACTGCTACCATTGCCTTCATTGGTGCCATGATTATTTCTTCGCAAATCAATTTGTTCTTCAGTAAAGACATCGGCTTTAATAAAGATTACATTGTATCTGCACAATTGCCGCGTGACTGGACCGCACAAGGCGTCACCAAAACCGAGGAGATGCGTAAACAGTTTGCTGCCATGCCCCAGGTAGTGAATGCAACACTTTCCTTCACTATACCGGATGGGAATAGTTCCGGTAGTGCGTCCCTATATAAAGCGGGCGCTGATGCCACGTCAGCAATTGCCTCGGAACAGATAGTTGCCGATGAATACTATGCATCTACGTTTGGCATTCCTATGGCAGCGGGGAAATTTTTCAGCGCACCCGGTGTCTTCACTGATCCTTTCACAATGGTAATAAACCAGGCGCAGGCCACGGCATTCGGATGGAATCATGCAGAGGATGCAATAGGTAAACAGTTACAATTCCAGGGCGGCGGTCAGCCATTTACGATAGCAGGTGTTACAAAAGATTTTCATTTTGGCTCTATGCAAAAACCAATACAGCCGATCACTTTTATACATGTAAGCCTGGCTAATATTTACAGGATTTTTTCATTTAAAATAAAACCCGGAAGCATCGGTAACTCAATTGATGCATTACAAAAAAAATGGTCAGCATTAATGCCGGGCGTTCCATTTGAGTACACTTTTATGGATGATGCTTTAGCCAAACTCTATAAGTCAGAAATACAATTAAAGAAAGCCTCTTACACCGCAACCGTTCTCGCTGTAATTATTGTGCTGCTTGGCGTGCTCGGTCTCGTTTCATTAAGTGTTCAAAAGCGCACCAAAGAAATCGGGATACGAAAAGTACTGGGTTCTTCCGTTACCGGCATCATGTCATTATTCATAAAAGAATTTCTACTGGTTATTGTAATCTCCGGCGTGGTTGCGTGCCCGGTAGCATATATATTAATGCATCACTGGCTTGAGGCATATGCTTACAGAATTACTATTACGGCGCAACCCTTTGTAGTATCTCTTGTAGTGCTTGGTTGTATAACGGCCTTGTTAATAGGTATACAAACTACCAGGGCAGCATTATCCAACCCTGTGAAATCTTTACGTGCTGAATGACCAGGAATGCAGGGGCTGCCTGCCGGGTAAAACCATACCGTGCAGGCAACAGCATGCTATTCTTTTACCCTGGAATATCTCTCAATATTTAACCTGTTTACGCCCGCGCCGGCAACCTTCTCTATACCGGTTTGGATAAGCGTATCATTTTTTATGGTAATGGTAAAATCAAAATCATTACCTTCCCATTGCCGGTCATTGCAATATTCCAAATGTTCCGTGTACAGGCTATCCGTCAGCGAATAAGGGCCGCCGCCCGCGCTGAAAGCGGAATCAGCATTTTTTCCATGATGTAAGTCGTGGCTTAAAAAAGCAAAATGGGTATCATTGATTATTTTTATGAACGTTACATCTTTAGTATAATCCGTAACGGTAGTGTCACCTTTTTCTATCAGCGTTCCGGAAATTAGTTTCCACGTTCCTTGTAGGGGAAGTTTCATTTTTTCAGCTTGCTCCTTTTGATCATTACTTCCACAGGAGGCTATCATTATACTAAGAAATAGTATGTAAGGGATTATTTTCATGATGGATGGTTTAGTTTGTTTGTAATAAATGATTCAATTTGATTCTGGATTTTATGACCCGGTTATATTATTTTAGATGCGCTAAAATATACTTTTGTTGATTCTAATACCAGACTGCCTAATAAATTAAAACAAAATATGCCATGAGATCATGCCAAAAAATATTGTTGTTACTGGTAATTATTACCATAGCACCGGCAACAAATTTGTTTTCGCAGGTATTACCCGATTCAACGATCAAAAAAATTGACAACCTTTTTAAAGCATGGGATAAAACCAACACGCCGGGCTGCGCTGTAGGTATAGTCAGGAATGATTCGCTCATTTTTGCAAAAGGATACGGAATGGCTAATCTCGAATATGGAATCCCAATTACGCCCGAAACTATTTTTCATATGGCTTCCGTATCCAAACAGTTTACGGCGTACTCCATTGTACTGCTTGCTCAACAAGGAAAACTGCAGCTTGATGATGACATTCATAAATATCTTGCATGGTTTCCCGATCTTAAAGAAAAAATAACCATCCGCAATCTTTTGAATCATACCAGCGGTATCAGGGATCAATGGCAATTGCTTGCGATATCCGGTACCAGGCTAGATGATGTAATAACGCAGGATCATATCATAAAAATTTTGAGCAAACAGCAGGCACTCAATTTTAAACCCGGTGCGCAAAACAGCTATTCTAACAGCGGGTTTACCATGTTGGCAGAAATAGTACGTAGCATTACGGGGCAATCGTTACGGCAATTTACTGACTCCGCTATTTTCAAGCCATTAGGGATGAACAATACACACTTTCATGACGATTACACAGAGATTGTTCCAAACCGCTCTTACTCTTATTCTTACGACGTACGAGGCCTTACCCATTATGCAAACAGTATTTTGAGTTATGCTACCGTTGGCGCTACCAGTCTCTTTACGAATATAAACGACATGAGCAAATGGCTTATGAATTTTTATGATCATAAGGTAGGAGACCAACAAGATATTGCCCTGCTAACTGAAAAGGCAAAGCTCAGCAACGGCAAAGAACTTACCTATGCCTCAGGCATCGTTTCAGATAAATATAAGGGCTGGCAACAATTTTCTCATGGCGGATCGGATGCAGGTTATCGCACGTTCGTCACTGTATTGCCGGGTCTGAAGATGGGCTTCATTGTTTTCAGCAATCTTGGCGTCATTAATCCCGGTGATAAAGCATATGAAATTGCCGACCTGTTTATCAGGGATTCTTCAAAACCGGCGGCTGCTATGTTGCCGGTAAAACCGAACATCAGTATGGCCATTGTAAAAGACACCACGAGAATTAAAGAATACATGGGCGATTACATGTCTGAAGACGGTGTGCGTTTTAGCTACAACCTGCAGCATCAAACTGTTTTCTGGAAATTTCCCGGAAATTTCCATCTCCTGGTAAAAGCCGGGGCAGACACTTTTTTCAGTTTTAATGATCCTACGGTAACATTTGTTTTTAGCAAAGCGTCCGGGCAATGGGTGGTAAATGAATACTGGCCGGGTGATAGCCGGCTGCTTGTAAAATATGTAGCGGATACCTCTCAGCCAGATGATTTGCTCCAACAATACACAGGTGTTTTTTATTGCCCTGAATTAGATTGTACATATGGCATCGCTTTAAAAAATCATCACCTGGTACTGACCAATGATAAATACAATGATGCGCCATTAGCGTTGGCCGGAGCTAACGATCTGTTTAGCGATACCTGGTGGATGAGTCACCTCAAAGTACTCCGAAACAGTAAAAAACAAATAAAAGGATTTGAAGTCAACAGTGGCAGGGTAATGCATTTACTTTTTAATAAGATTGAATAGCGCCTGGTTACCGGCTGTGCCGGGAGCATGACAAATAAGATTATATCCCGTGTTGCTGCTGTGGATTGAGAAAGAATTCCCTATGCAAACCCCCTAAAAATTCCCGTAAATTGCATCCTGATTTTCAAAATATACCTGCATGAAAAAAATAAATCAATATGCCTTTGTGGGACTCATCCTGTCGCTATTCAGTTGCCAGTCTCATCAAAATCAGGCTACCAATTTTTCCTACCCGGTTACTAAAACGGTCGATTCTGCTGATACTTTCTACGGTACTAAAATACCAGACCCGTACCGCTGGCTGGAAAATGATACCGCCGCCGATACCAAAGCCTGGATACTGGATGAAAATACCGTTACCAATCACTACTTGTCACAGATACCTTTTCGTGACAATATAAAAAAAGAATTAACCGGGCTTGTCAGCTATACGCGCCTGTCGGCACCCGAAAAAGAAGGTGATTATTATTACTTCAGCAAAAATACCGGCCTGCAAAATCAGTCAGTCATTTATCGAACCACGAACCCTGCAGACACTGCTTCCGCGGAAGTATTTATAGATCCCAACAGTTTTGCCCATAATGGTTCCGTTACCATGCAGGAAACTTCTTTCTCCAATGATGGAACTTTATTTGCTTACCTGGTTTCCAATGGCGGATCTGACTGGCGGGACGTGCTGGTAAAAGACACCAAAAACGGGAATTTAATTGGCGACACCATTAAAAATGTAAAATTCAGTGGCGTAGCCTGGAAAGGCGATGAAGGATTTTATTACAGCACGTACGATATCCCGGCGGGAGAAAACAGGCTTATTTATAAAACCATTCACCATAGCTTGTACTACCATCAGCTCGGTACGCCCCAGGCGCAGGATCAGTTTATTTTCGGCGGAGACAAAGAACCGCATCGCTATATTGGCGGCAATGTAACAGAGGATGGGCATTACCTTGTGATTTCCGCCAGCGAAACAACAACTGGCAATGAGTTATATATACGGGATCTAACCAAAGCAAATGCGCCCATTGTACCGGTAGTGAAAGGATATGAAAGCGAGCAATACGTAGCAGATAACGGCGGCACCACGTTATTTATTTACACCAATCTTCATGCACCCAATTACAAACTGGTAAAGGTGGATGCTGCCAGCCCGGAGCCTGCGAATTGGGAAGATGTGATACCTGAAACCAACAATGTATTGGGGATAACTACAGGCGGAAGATATCTCTTTGCAAAATATATTGAAGATGTAAAAGACAAGGTGTACCAGTATGATCACAATGGCCACCAGGTAAGGGAAATCGTACTACCTGCACCGGGCACAGCTTCTGGCTTCAGCGCATATAAAAATCAAACCGAACTGTATTATACATTTACCTCCTTTACCTACCCGGATGCTGTTTATCAATATGATATAAAGAACGGCCAATCTGCCCTGTATTGGAAACCTTCCCTCAACTTTAACCCTGGTGACTATATTACCAAACAGGTTTTTTATACAAGTAAAGACAGTACTAAAATACCCATGTATATCGTGTATAAAAAAGGTTTGAAATTGAACGGCAAAAATCCCACGTACCTGTATGGTTACGGCGGCTTTAATGTGAGCCTTATGCCGCAGTTCAGCAGCATGCGTATGGAATGGCTGGAACATGGCGGCATTTATGCACAGCCCAATCTGCGGGGTGGCGGTGAGTATGGGCAAAAGTGGCACCTCGCCGGAACGCTTTTGCAAAAGCAAAATGTATTCAATGATTTTATTGCGGCAGCTGAGTATCTCGTAAATCAACAATATACATCTTCCCACTACCTGGCTATTGCCGGGGGCTCTAACGGCGGACTGCTGGTAGGCGCTACCATGACCCAACGCCCTGACCTGGTGCAGGTAGCATTACCTTCGGTAGGGGTGCTGGATATGCTGCGTTACAATAAGTTTACGGCAGGTGCAGGCTGGGCCAGCGATTATGGCACACCTGAAGATTCGCTCGCCATGTTTACATACCTGTTGGGTTATTCGCCATTACAAAATCTGAAAAAAGGCGTGCAGTACCCTGCGACGATGATCTGGACGGCAGATCATGATGACCGGGTAGTTCCGGGGCACTCCTTTAAATTTGCCGCCACACTGCAGGCCTCCAATACAGGAAGCAACCCGCAATTAATACAAATACAGCACAATGCGGGGCACGGCACAGGCATGGATACGCAAAAGCAAATTGATTATGTCACCGACCAGTATAGCTTTGCCTGGTATAACATGGGCGTTAATCCGTTTAAATGAAAAAAAAATTGTATGCTGTCAGAATACGTAACAAGTACATAAAAACCTTTGCGGATCGGCATTCACGAAAGTGAAGTTTAATAGCAACCCACCCGCGGTTTAATGGGATCTGGAGAATCTTTTTTCTCACTATCTTTTAATGGGGACGACATTGCCGGGAACTAAGTTTATTATAGCAGGTTCATTTTTATTAATTTCTTTCCGATATAAAGCAGAACACTTACTTTTATAACTTCTATTCAATTCCCCTGCTTTCCTCAGCTTTACACAAGCATGATTTTTAGTTGATTAAAATTGTTGCCTGGAAAGAATAATGACACATTATCAAAACCCTGTGATATTGTTTTACCCGGAATACCAACCCTGAAAAGCCAAAACGTACACATTAATGCCATCGCCCTTTTTAATATGATACATGTTTTGATTTGGAGAGGAGGTGGCGATGTTAAAAAAGTTTTTACTTAAATCTTCTATATTATTATTAACCATTTATTTATGAAAAAATCAATCCTTTGCTGCTTATTGGCAATGTTACTGCAAGGTACTTTTGCGCAACAAAAAAAATTATCAAATTCCGCGACTGCCCCTGTTTTTGTCACATCCGTGGAAGGTGTAAAAGAATACCATCTTGCCAATGGACTGCAAATATTATTAGTGCCCGATCCTTCACAGACTAATGTAGTAGTCAACATCGTGTATCATGTAGGTTCACGGCTGGAAGGATATGGAGAAACGGGAATGGCGCACCTGCTGGAGCACATGATGTTTAAGGGATCTAAAAAATTTTCCAACATAAAGCAGACCATAGCCGACAGAGGCGCTTTCGCCAATGGAACCACCTGGTACGACCGGACAGATTATTTTGAAATACTTCCCGCAACCGACAGCAATCTTACCTGGGCGCTGAATATGGAAGCCGACAGGATGGTAAATTCATTGATGAAAAACGAAGACCTGCAAAAAGAGTTTACGGTCGTTCGCAACGAATTTGAATCAGGTGAAAATTATCCCGATAATATTTTACAGGAAAGAATCATTTCAAGCATGTACCTGTGGCATAATTACGGCAAATCCACAATAGGCAGCAAAGAAGATATTGAGCGGGTACCTATAGATAATTTAAAAGTCTTCTACAAAAAATATTACCAGCCGGATAATGCTACTCTTATAGTAGGTGGTAAGTTTGATGAAGAGAAAACGCTGGCCCTGATTGCTGCCTATTTCGGAAACATACCAAAACCTACCCGCATTATCAAACAACCCTACACGTTAGAGCCACCCCAGGACGGGGAGCGTTACGTGGAATTAAAGCGCAACGGGGATGTTCCTTATATTGGTATGGCATACCATACACCTTCCTATTCTGATGAAGATTACGCGGCAAATGATGCGGTGATCGACATCTTAACCAACGACCCTTCGGGCATCTTTTATAAGGCACTTGTAGAAACCAAGCTGGCAACGAAAATTAATGGATACAGCTATGTTCTTTACGATCCAGGGTTTACTTATTTTAGCTGCACGGTGCCACAAGGCAAAAGCCTGGACAGCGCGAAGAATGCTTTGATATCAGCAGCAGACAGTTTACGGTTTGACACTATTACCCAGGCGGATGTTGACAGGGCGAAGAACGCCATTTTAAAACAGGTGTCCAATACCCAGGACAACCTGCTAAACTTTTGCATTTCAATAGCAGAGCAGATTGGCGCCGGAGACTGGCGGCTGTTTTATGTTTTTCGCGACCGGGTTGAAAAGCTTACCCTTGCTGATGTGCAGGCGGCATTGAAAAAATACTATTTACCCAGCAACAGGACCTGGGGTGTTTTCATTCCTGATAAAGATGCTCAGCGGGTTACCATTAATGAAAGGCCGGATGTGAATAACCTCGTGAAGAATTACAAAGGCAAAGCGGACAAAGCGCCCACGGAAGCTTTTGATGCGACCATTGTAAATATTAAAAAGAATACGGAATACGGTAAGCTTACTAACGGGCTCAAATATGCGCTGTTAAAGAAGCCCGCCAAAGGGGATAAAATATATGCCAGGTTTATTGTAAAGATCGGCGATGAAAAGAGCCTCACCGGGAAAAATAGTATTCCACAGTTAACAGCCAGGATGCTACAAAATGGTACCGCTACTAAAAGTAAGAAAGATGTCAACGACCTGCTGGATAAAATAAAAACGTCTATTAATATTTCCGGCAATGCCGGTACGGTAACCATCTCTGTGAATACAGATAAGGAGCACCTAAATGCTGCGTTGGATCTGCTGGCGGATATGCTGCTGCATCCTTCTTTTGATAAAGCTGAATTTGATAAAATGGTATTGGATATGAAAAGTGAGTATGAAGCCAACCGCAGCGATCCGCAATTTGTGGCATCAGCGGCAGTCAGCAAGAAGACTTCTTTATATCCCAAAGGGCATCCCTATTATCCTGAAAGTATTGACGAAAACCTGGAAGATTTGCGAAATGCCACGGTTGATGATTTGAAAAATTTCTATACGAATTTTTATGGAGCGAATAACGCTTCCGTAGCATTTGTCGGTAATATAGATGAGCAGGCCATAAAATCTTTTCTTGAAAAATCTCCCGGAAGTTTTACATCCAAGCAACGGTATGCGGGCATTGAAGACAAATATTTTGATGTAAAAGGAAGCCTGGAAACTATTAATATTCCTGACAAAACCAATGCGATGTGCTATGGCGATATCAATATTCCGCTCAAAGAAACTGACCCTGATTATGTAGCCCTTGATATTGCAAACGAAATGCTGGGTGGCGGCACGTTCCTATCTTCCCGCATTCCTGTACGGCTCCGTGAATCAGAGGGGATGAGCTATGGCGCCGGATCGTATTTAAGCGGCGACTATAAATATGCCGCTTCATCATGGGGCGTTTATGCCATCTTTAATCCCCTTTACAAAAACAGGCTGGACAGCGCTTTGCGTGAGGAAATAAATAAAGCGGTGCAGGCAGGTTTTAAACAGGATGAATTTGATAAAGCAGTTGCGGGCTGGTTGCAGCAAAGAAAAACGTACCTCGGGCTCGATAACTTTTTGGTGTACCAACTGGCGTCTTACCTGGAAGACGGAAGAGATTTACAGTACTATACGGATTATGAGAACCGGGTAAAAAGCCTGACCCTGGAGCAAGTGAATGCTGCATTAAAAAAATACATCGATCCGGGTAAAATAACCCTTATATATGCAGGAGATTTTAATAAAAAATAAAGACGGTAATCAAGCCCAATGCATACATACTGGATTGGGCTTTTACTGTTTTTAATTGGTTGATAGCTTTCTGTTTTTAGCGATGGGGTTCGATAGATTTTTATGTCTCAAAGGCTCATAAGAATTTCGCATGCCGGAACAAAAGATGATCAGGGAGATGAGGAAGATGAAATGCACGTCAGCTTTGCTTTTAGCAATACCAATGCTGGGCGGTAGCTATTATTTGTCATAATCGAAGTCTTTCAAGTCTGACAATTCCTTTTGAATTTGCTTTTCCCATTCTTTTTGTTTTTCTATGTCCGTACCAAATTTTGTTTCTCTATCATAGTCAATTCGTCTTTTTGAGAAGTCTGATATATATTTTTGGTCTAACTCTTCAATAAAGTTTGTCCCTGAAATAATCTTTTTTCTATTATCATGCAATGCTTTCCTAAATTGACGGGCATAAATTTCGCTTATGTCAAACAGGGTTTGCTGATAGGTTAACAATTGTTGAATATTTGAAGTAGTGTCAATCCATGAGGCAGATTTGATAAAAAAATTATCAACCTTTTTATTAAAGTTTTTTGTCATAAAGTCAAACCCCTGGACTTTGTAAGCGATGTAGAATTGGCCGAAAGAAGTAGTTGCCTCAAGTTGTTTTGTCTTGATAGTAAAATCGCTTAACGTTAATTCTCTTGTAGGGCTCCAGCGCAGTCTTTCATGACCGTCTTGTCCAAATGCAACTGTCGTCAATTTAATAAAAAGCAAAAAAGCTAAAATGATTTTTTTCATTTTGTCATGGTAACTTTTTAAATAGTTCTTTATCGAGGCGACGCCCAACGGCGGTACGCATTTATGCAGGACGGGAAATATAGTTCCGTCCGCCGGTACCGTTGCCAAATTTATAATTAAAAGCTCATTGTAACTACTATTGCTTAACAGAATTCCGCAAGTTGGGAACTGTAATTGAAGCATGTACTACAGCTAATTGTTACCACGTCTGCCCGACTTGTATAAATCGGATTATTGTAGGCAGTTTTAGTCACTATTAAATTATACGAGGTTAATGTTGTCGAAAAAGCATAATAAAATAGTAAGCAACATAGGCTATCAATGAAAACGATAAAAAGACAGTTAAAATACTTATCTTTTTGTTTGGTAATTGTCGCCAGTTAGCGATTGTCAAACCCCCTGTAAAATATAAAATGAGTAAAGAAATAATTGTCGCAGGACATAAAAAAGCCACGTTGAAAGCAAAGTTGTCGTCTGCCCAATACGGGTCAAAGCCAAAAAACCGTCTATAAATCCCTGCTGTCCATGCAACCACAAAAAGAAGAACTGCAGTTATTGTCCAAACGAATAAACGTCGTTGCTTTTTATAGTACTTTTTGTTGTCGACAACTTCCACAATTTTATTTGATTTTACTTCGGCTGTCGTGCGTTACAGTTATTTTGATTGTCATCTGAATGTCCGACCAGTCTTATTTGTTTAGCGGCTGTGCTTCGTTTTTTGAAGTTTAGGAAAGCTCAATTTCTTAAGTTGTTCGTTTGCTTTTGTAAGTTTTCCAGGAAAAAGTACAACGTAACGCAGCGTGTTTCTTTAACCAATAAAAATAAAACTATACAAAGCCTGCCTGTTTGTGCAATATTTATCAACTGTTTCAATATCTTCTTTCCTGCGCAAACCTGTTATTTAATTGCATACATTAGTGCCTCAATTATAATAACTGATGGTTGAGACAAAAATCTTAGAAAACATTGAGCCAACTATAACTACAGGTAACCGGAAAATATTATTAAAAACCACGATGGCGCCGCACCAGCGCCTGTATTCTCTGGATGCATTGCGCGGCTTTGATATGTTCTGGATAATGGGTGCTGAAGAAATATTTCACAACCTGTATAAAGCAACCGGCTCTCCGTTTTGGGGCGCCATATCACTACAGCTCACGCACCCTGACTGGAATGGCTTTCATTTTTATGACCTGATATTTCCGCTGTTCCTGTTTTTGGCCGGCGTGGCAACGCCTTACTCTGTTGGCCGCGAACTGGAGAAAGGCAAAACACGTCAACAGCTTGTAGGGCGGGTGGCGAAACGCGGTCTGATACTGGTGTTGCTCGGCATTATTGCCAACAACGGGCTGGTGATAAAATCTTTTGCTGACATACGTTTTGCCAGCGTGCTGGGAAGGATTGGTATTGCTTATGTTTTTGCCAACATCATTTATTTGTATGGCAGCCGGCGTACGCAGGTTATAGCTTTTGTAACAATATTGATTGGTTACTGGCTGGCTATGAGGCTCGGGCATGCACCCGGCTTTGCACCCGGCGACCTTACCATGGAAGGCAATCTTGCTTCGTATATTGACAGGCAATTATTGCCGGGCAAATTATATTTAGGCACGCACGATCCCGAAGGTATTTTCTCAACCATACCTGCCATTGCCACGGGCTTGTCAGGCATTTTCGCAGGTGTGTTTTTAAAGTCGTCGCCACTCAACGGAACACAAAAATGTGTACGCATGGCTGCGGCCGGCGCCATATTTATAGTATTAGCCCAGCTTTGGAATCTTGAGTTCCCTATTAATAAAAACCTCTGGACAAGTTCTTTCGTGCTGCAGGTTGGCGGCATCAGCTTACTATTGCTTTCGTTGTTTTATTTCATTATTGATGTAAAAAAATACCAGCGCTGGTCGTTCTTTTTCAGAGTTATCGGCATGAACTCGATACTCATATATATGTCTGGCCATTTTATAAACTGGGAATATTCCACAGACAGTTTCTTTGGCTGGCTGGGCCAGTTAATTTGCAATCCTTTTAATGCTGTTGTTATGGCCGCATGCTATGTAATGATCAAGTGGCTGTTTCTTTATTTTATGTATAAGAAGCGGGTGTTTTTGCGGGTGTGAGGTGGGGGTTTTATCAACAGAAAAAAAACAAGTCTGCCCCGCCGGCGAAAAATGGTTTGTCAGTCGTAAGCACTCTCCCGAATGTATTGTTGTAAATGTTTGGATATATGTTTTAAAACTGTTTAGGTAATGTCAAGATCAATACCTAATAAAAGTGCCTTTGGGTTCCCGCATATAGTGTTATGACTGTAAACATACAAACAGTGAAAAATGGAATTTTCTTCTTCACTCTTTTTGCAATTACTATTTCGCAATGATGCAAGTTTGCCGTATTCGTTTCTCCCGGGCATATGGCTTCAATTACGGACAACCCGGTTAACCTGCCCTGGTAGTCTCCTGCTACCTATTTAAAAAAGAATACAAACCTTCAATAATTTTTACATTTGCGCAGGCTCATTAAGCGTATTTTTAACGGACGCTCATAGAATGAAATATCTGCAGAATGCAAACAACTT
>JBDTOV010000119.1:0-16115 GCA_039933035.1 Ginsengibacter sp.
GATAAAAAATAACAAGGTGTAAAAAACTTTATAACAGGTGAACAATAATTTTACCGCAAATTATTGTTCACCTGTTATGGTTATCTTTAATTGATTCGCTTAAATTTTTTTTCGTGAGAACTTCCGTCAAATCAGTTATACTGCTTTTATTCTTTGCATCCTGCACATCAGCTAAAAAAAAAGAGGGGTTATATTTTACGATACTTCCTTCTTCGGCAACGGGAATTGATTTTAAAAATACCATAACAGAAGATGATTCCACTAACATGTTTGTGAATGAGTATACTTACATGGGTGGAGGCGTTGGAATAGGTGATTTTAATAATGATGGGCTACCGGATATTTTTTTCGCCGGTAACCAGGTGAGTTCCAAACTGTATATCAATAAAGGAGATATGCATTTTGAAGATGTTACCTCAAAAGCCGGCTTATCCACAACTTCATGGTGTACAGGCGTATGCGTAACAGACATTAATAACGATGGCTGGCCGGATATTTATGTTTGCGTGTCAGGCAGGGTCAACGGCACTAAAAGAAAAAACCTGTTATTTATCAACCAGCACGATTTAACCTTTAAAGAAGAAGCGGCAGCGTATGGACTTGCAGATACATCTTATTCTACTCAAGCAGTTTTTTTGGATTATGATAAAGATGGCAGGATGGACATGTACCTGCTCAATCATACCCTGAACGATAAGCGGCCTAATGATATCCGGGATAATAAAGTTGACAGCAATGCTATAGCCGGTGATAAACTATATCGTAATGAAGGGATACCCCCGGGCATGAGCCACCCGGTATTTAACGATGTTTCCAAACAAGCGGGTATTGTAGAAGATGGAAACGGCCTCGGCGTTGTCGTAAGCGATTTTAACGGGGACGGCTATCCTGATATTTATGTTTCCAACGACTATATCCGCAACGATATTCTATGGCTCAATAACAAAAACGGAACCTTTAGTAACTGTATCGCTTCCGCAATTAAGCACCAAAGTTATTCGAGTATGGGCACAGATGCCGCGGACATTAACAACGATGATCTTCCCGATATTATAACGCTTGACATGCAGCCGGAAACGAACGAACGTAAAAAGATGATGTATTCTTTTTTAAACGAGCAACGACATCAATTAGAAATGGACAAAGGATATGAACCGGAATACATACACAATATGCTCCAGTTAAATAATGGTGTACGACGCATCCATAACCGTGATGAACCGTTCTTTAGTGAAATAGGCGAGATGGCAGGAATAGCAGAAACAGACTGGAGCTGGAGTGTGTTAATAGCAGACCTTAATAATGATGGATGGAAAGATGTACACATTACAAATGGATTGGGCCGTGACCCAACCAACATAGATTTTTTGGAATACAGGCATCAAACCGTGATGCAAAGTGGTATCCCTGATAACAATCCCGGTCAACGTAAGATATTTATGGATCACCTGGCTGCTTTAGGCAGTGTTTCGCTTAGGAATTATTTATACACTAACAAAGGCGGATTGACTTTCGAAGATGTTTCAGAAAAGGCAGGAATAGATCAAACATCCATTTCTAACGGTGCCGCCTATGCGGACCTGGATAATGATGGTAACCTGGATCTCGTTACCAATAATATCAACGGCGATGCTTTCATTATGCGGAACGATACCAATAAAAAAGCCGATTCAGCCAAAATAAATAACTATCTAACTATCAGGTTAAAAGGAGATTCTTTAAATACAGATGGTATTGGCACCATTGCCTATGCTTACAGTAATGGCCTTTCGCAGATGGTAGAACAATATCCTGTAAGGGGCTATTTATCCACCGTAGATAACCGGCTCCATGTTGGTTTTGGCAGAAATAATCCCGATTCCCTAAAGATTATTTGGCCAGATGGTAAAATGCAATTGATACCACATCCCGGAGTAAATAAAATTTTAAAGGTAGATTATAAGGATGCCGGATTAGACTACAAGCCGGCTAAACCGGTTACGAATTCTTCTTTTGAAGATGTAACGGAAAATATCCATGCGAACTTTCAACATAAAGAAACGTTCTTTTTCGACTATGGCTTTCAGCCGTTAATCCAACAAAAATATTCACAGGAAGGACCTTTCATAAGCACCGGGGATGTGAATGGCGATGGACTTGAAGATTTCTTTATAGGCGGCGCCTTCAAACAATCCGGCAAAATATTTTTGCAACAAAAAGATGGAACTTTCAACAGCAGGGACCTGGTCACGGGAACCAAGAATGAGGAGGATATGCAGAGCATTTTATTTGATGCTAACGGAGATGGTTACCCTGATTTGCTTATTGCCGGCGGAAGCAGCGAATTCGAAATTACTTCATCTTTTTACCGGCCTCGTTTATACCTGAATGATGGTAAAGGAAATTTTAAATTAGATGATAGCGCTTTTTCACCTATTGTCCGAACGCCTGCTAAAAGCATCGCAGTTGCCGATATGGATGGTGACGGGGATTTGGATCTTTTTATTGGTGGCCGGGTATCACTGGGTACCTACCCGGTGCCTCCCCGAAGCTATATTCTTCGAAACGATCATGGTAAGTTTACGGATGTAACACGTTCCGTTTGCCCCGCATTGGAAGATATAGGCCTTATAAATTCAGCAGTTTGGGTTGATATAGATAATGATAAAAAACCGAACCTCATTATTGCCGGAGACTGGATGCCGGTTCGTATTTTTAAAAACAATGGAAAAACATTAACTGAAATAACCAATCAAAGCGGATTGAAAAACTTACCTGGATTTTGGAGAAGCCTCCTTGTTACGGACATCGATCATGACGGCGACCTGGATATTGTTGCCGGCAACCTGGGGCTGAACAACCCATATCATATAAGTACACAACAACCGGCAGAATTGATTGCGAAAGATTTTGACGCCAATGGGGTAATGGATGATATATTTTGTTATTATATAAAAGACAACAATGGCAAATATCAATTATCATCAGGTATATCGAGAGACGAATGGGCCATGCAATTGCCTTCTATAAAGAAGAGGTTTGAGCAAAATGGCTCCTATGCCAAAGCAGCCATGGATGAGATATTTACTAAAGACATGATGACCGGCGCGTTGGTGCTTACCTGCAGTGAAGCAAGAAGTGGCTATTTTGAAAATAATGGTAAAGGACATTTTACTTTTCATCCTTTCCCATTACCAGCACAGGAAGCGCCGGTTAATGCAATAGCATGTACTGATGTCAATGGAGATGGCTTCATGGATATTATCCTGGCCGGCAACGAATACCAGGCCCAGGTGATGCCTGGCCGTTATGATGCTTCTTACGGGCTGCTGCTAACGGGTAATGGCAAAGGACAATTCAAAGTAATACCTCCGGCGGCCAGCGGTTTAGCAATAGATGGCGACGTAAAAGATCTTACAATAATTAACGCCGGCAAGCAAAAAATCCTACTGGCTGCCGTGAATGATTCGAAAATGAAAGCCTTTGTGATACAAAAAAAATAAACAGGTAAATGGTTCCAGGCTAAAATAATTTTCCTTCATATTATGATAGCAATACCGAAATGACTTCTATGATGTCAACGGTAAGAGTATCCTTTACTCTACCATCAATTTATCAATAAACAGGCTGCCTATTTATGCGTTTAACCATCAGCGTTATAAATGACACAAAATTATTTTTATTTACAAATTCATCGCTTTCTCAATGAAGCATATATGCCCATAAATAATTGATGCCGGGTGATTTTTGCCTGGAGGCTGCATTAGTTCGTACCAAATTATTAACATGAATTTGCAGGGCAAAAATTTAGTCTTATCTTTTTGCCATCGGAAAGAAAAACTTTTTATAATGAATGATGTAGGCTTAATCACCCTGCTATTGACCGGGGTCGTTCTTCTGGCTGTTTTTAGTAATAAGTATGGATTTCCATTTCCAATTGTATTGGTTCTATCGGGTTTACTAATCAGCCTCGTCCCTGGCTTACCCACGATAGCACTGCAGCCTGAAATTATTTTTCTTATTTTTTTACCACCACTTTTATACGAAGCTTCGTGGAATACGAACTGGTACCATTTTAGGGCGAATAAGCGCCCGATATTGTTAGCTGCTTTCGGCCTCGTTTTTTTTACAACAGTAATAATCGGCATTGTAGCGCATGCCTTTATAAAGGGAATAAGCTGGCCATTGGGATTTTTACTGGGCGCCATTGTTTCGCCTACGGATGCCGTGGCAGCTACTTCTATCACAAAAAAATTGCAAATGCCGCCACGCATCATTTCCATTCTCGAGGGCGAAAGCCTGGTAAATGATGCAAGTGGCCTGGTGGCTTACAAATACGCCATTGCTGCGGTAATGGCGGGTAATTTTGTTCTATGGGAAGCCGGTCTGAATTTTCTGCTGGTAATTGCGGGCGGTGTGGGCATAGGGCTTGCGATTGGATACGTCGCATATTTTGCCTCAAAAAAAATTATTTTTGAAAATGTAATTCTGACGTCAATTACTTTTATCATACCGTTTACATCTTACTTAATCGCCGAGTATTTTGAAGTTTCGGGAGTACTTGCCGTAGTAACCACGGGGTTGTTTTTATCCTACCACGCAGATAGGATTTTTACACACGAAAGCCGTATAACCAATTATGCAGTATGGGATGTTATCATCTTTATACTCAATGGCCTTATTTTTATTTTTATAGGCCTCCAGTTGAGAGTAGTGATGGCAGGTATTAAAATGTATTCAACCACTGAGCTTATTTTTTATGGATTACTTGTAAGTGTTGTGGTCATCATCTGCCGGTTTATTTTTGTGATACCTGCCGCGTTGTTACCCCGCATCCTTAGTAAAAGAATAAGGGAAACCGAACCCTTTGACTACCGCAATATGCTCGTGGTTGGATGGGCAGGTATGCGGGGTGTAATCTCACTCGCCGCAGCATTATCTCTTCCGTTACTCTTACCCGATGGTAATGCATTTCCCGAACGCAACCTTATAATCTATCTTACGTTTTGTGTTATCTTGTCGACGCTTATATTTTTAGGATTGCCGTTGCCCTGGATTATCCGGAAATTAAAACTACGCGTGCATTCTATAGTAGCGGAAGAATACGAAGTACGTTCAGTCATCTTGAACACTACCATTAATCACCTGGAACAAAATCTTTCAAAAGTAAAAGATCAGTTCCGGGAAGATATTAAAAAGAAATATGATTATAAATTAAAAAGGATTCAGAAAACCGATCTGCCTGTTGATTATTTTGGAAAAGATAAACTGCTCGTTACACCCACAAATATTTTCAATGAATATTCACAACTTGAAGTAGATATAATAGGCGTGGAACGCCGTTCCCTCATTGACTTGTATCGAAAGGGCAAAGTGAGTGAAGCAATCGTGCGTAAAATAGAAAGGGAACTTGACCTGGAAGAAAGCCGTCTTACCATGGAGATGCATATTTAGCTAAGCCGGCAAAGTGCCCGTGTGAAGATCATTTTGTATTGCCCTAATGATCCTTATAAGGTAACCATTATTTTTTTGCCTTCATAGCTAACGGTTTTGTCCGCGTCGGTGCTGATGCCGGTATTCACACCATGGCCTGCTTTTACCACAACGATATGGAAAAGACGCCGTTTCACCATGCCGGGAAAGCTTCCTTTGCGATCAGTAATGCTGAGTTGGCGTAGTTGATCATTCCAGATAAATTTGATGGTAGCGTAATCGCCTTTTTCATAATGGTAATTATCGTTTTCATCGTCATACAACATAAAGGCTCCATCGGCGCCGGGATAAATACGTAGTTCAATTGCACCTCCCGGATTTTCAGTAGCATATTCAATATTTGGACCCATTGGTACAATGGAGCCCGCCCTGACATACAATGGTATAATATCAATGGGTGCGTCCGCATCAATAGTCTGGCCCCCATTGATGGTTTCGCCTGTCCAGAAATTAAACCATTTATACCCCTCCGGTAAGTACACTTTTCTTGTTTTTACCTGGTCACCTTTGGCCCCGGTGTATAATTGTTCCGTTACGGGATTTACGAGAAATGAAGGGCCAAACATATACTGATCCCTGATATTATAAACATTTTTATCGTTCCTGAAATCAAATGCCAGGGAGCGCATGATCGTATAATTTTCATGATACACCTTAGCAGACAACGAATAGATATAAGGCAGTAGCCGGTACCGAAGCTTGTCGTAATTTAACAGGATCGCTGTGGTTTTATCGTCCCAGTTATCGGAGAACAAGGCCCTTTCGCCTTTGCCATGTATGCGGAATATGGGGCTGAATGTACCAAACTGGAACCAGCGGGTAAAGAGTTCACGAAATTGCGGATCGCTCCAGTCAGGGATGCCTTCCGGGGAAACGCGTGATAAATAACCGCCGATATCAGATGTCCAGTAGGGTATCCCGGAAACACAGGCATTAATTCCCTGCGGTACCTGGTTCCTGAGGGATTGAAAGGTACACGTAATATCAGATGACCATAAAGTAGTCGCATAGTGCTGCGAACCTGCAAACGCCTGCCTTATTAAAAAGAAAGCCCTCTTGCCCGCGATGTCATTTCTCCAGCCCTTATATAACCCTTTCGCGTGTTCCAGGGAATAGGTATTAAAATAATCTATGCCCTTACCCACCGAAAAATTAGCTTTGCGACGCTCATCAAGCAAGGCGCCATTATCAGGTTCACATTGGTCAACCCACCAGGCATCCCAGCCATATCGTTTTACAACGCTATCCCTGGCTTGTTCCCAGTACAGGTCACGTGCTTTTGGATTATGTGCATCGTAATAAGTGTCGAAGGTGTGGGCTACAAAATTGTCCCAGGTAATGCTGGTAAGATAGCCCTTGCGCTTCAGTGCATCAAAATTCCTGGTACCGCTTCCAAACACCGGCCAGATCGATATCATAGCGTGTAGGTTTGCCTTGTGCAATTCATCAACCATTGCTTTCGGATCGGGGTATCTTTCCGGGTTCATGATATGGGAACCAATAGGAAGTGGCGACCACCAAAACCAATCCTGGACTATCGCGTCTACAGGGATATGGTTTTTACGATAGCCATCTTTTACTCCCAGCACTTCTGCCTGGGTTTTGTAACGGTCCTGAGATTGAAACAATCCAAATGACCATTTTGGAAACATAGGCGCTTTACCGGAAGCGGTTCTGTACAAATCAATGATCCGGTCAAAACCGGGTCCGTAAAAAAAATAATAATCTACCATCTTCCCACTTTCTGATTCATATTTGTATTGGGTATTACCAGCCTCAGCTCCGTAGAAGTTTGATGCCGAGTAATTATCCCACAACAAACCATAACCCCTTGTTGATAACAATACAGGTATGGCCCCGGTCAGGTATTTAATTAACATGCTTTGGTCACGCCCTTTATAATTAATGGAAAGAGAATCTTCCGGGTGGCATCCTAAACCAAAAAGGGCTTCACCAGGTGGAGAGTTGAAAGTAGTATTACAGTTATACGTAGGAATACCCGCTATGGTCGCCGTATCCATGGTCTTATTTTGAGTACCTTCTGAAGTGATCACTTCTCCTTTTTTATCAGTGTACGTAATTGCGTTGGATGCCTTATTTATTTGTATAATTAGCTTAGACGTAGTTATAATGACCTGCCCATGTTGGTCAGAGACTGTGAAATCCGGTATTTGTTTCCATGCATTATTTACAACCAATGATTTTTTTTGCGGAAAAGTACTGAGTATCGTGTATTGCACTTCAATAATATCCGGCAGGCAGATCCTTACATTCATTAAACCTTTATCCAGTTTGAAGACAACGCCATCCTCATTTTTTTTGTAAGAAATTACAGAAGCATTGACAACCTGTACTGATACAAGGATCCATACTAAAACCGACATCCATTTTGCTGTAGCAGCTCTTTGTATTTGTTGTTTAATTTTCATAATCCGTTTAGCTTATTAATTAAAATTGATCCGGAGTTTACTGAAATGTACTGAAAATTTACAGCACTCGTATTTCGATCAATTATCGTTATGTTACAAATGCATCGCTCAAAACATCGTTGTACATCCGGGGACATTTTTATTCAGATTTTGACATTGGAATTAAGATACCAGGCAATTTTATCATACACAAAAAAGCACCATCTGCAGCACAAATACGTTTGCTAATATAGCGCTATTTAACCTCAATCAACGGGGGTTATGGAGCTTTTTTTTATATATATATTCTTCACCTGTTAATGAGAATTGAAAGGTGATCATCTCTCACTGCTTTGGTCACAGAATAATGAAGTTCGATCTTCATAATAATTTTTCATAATCCTCTTTATAATCAAGATCACTCAACACATGATCCGTTGACATTTCAAGCAAGTAAAGGTTTTTTTTGTTTGACTGAACGATATCCCTGCAGCCTTCCATAAAAGCGCATTGTAAAATGGCCTCTTTGTACCCGGATGCAAAAATTACAGGATTGCCTTTTTGTAAGTTACAGGCGGGGATACAAATGCACGCGGGATCTAAAGAATAGGTATTCTCAAAAAAAATTACCAGTGAAGCATATTCAGCCGGTGAAATTTTCAGCATGTCTCCCAGGCAAATCATGTAACCGTTTCCGTTAGCTATGCCAATTCCCTGCTGTATGGAAGTGGTCATTCCTTTTTCGTACCAGGAATTATTTACAAAATTTACCGGTAAATGTTGCAAAGCAGCCTGTATCAGTCTGCCTTCGTAACCCAAAACCACAATCACCTCTTCAATACCCGAAGCGATAATATTTTCGGTTACTATTTCAATAATGGTTTTGCTACGAAAGGGAAGTAATAACTTATTTACAGCACCCATTCTTGCGGAAGAGCCCGCGGCCAGTATAACAGCGCTTACCATGCAGATCTGTTTATAAATTACCGGGAAATAATATATCTCTTACAAAATTTGCCTGGATCTTTTGCCACCATTGTGCAAAAAACATTACAACGGTCTCACCCAAATATTCCTGAAGCTGATAGGCTTGCTTTTATCGCCATGTGCCTGTAATTTAATCGGGGCGGCACCATGCGCTGCACCTTCATAGGTAGGGTGGCCAATGTATAGTGTCGGACCTTTTAATTCAAAATTATTCTGCACCAACACACCATTAAAAAAAGCCGTTACGCGGGCAGCGCTTTTTAAAGAACCATCATCGTTAAACCGGGGGGCTGTCCATATTACATCATACTGTTGCCATTCGCCGGGGTGGCGGTTAGGGTTTACCAATGGTGGCGATTGTTTGTAAATACTGCCAGCCTGGCCGTTGGTATACGTTTTATTAATATAATTATCGAGTATCTGCATTTCATATCCGGCGTCTCCTTTGCCTATAGAAGCAAGGAATAATCCGCTGTTACCGCGAGCCTGCCCTTCGCCTTCTATATCTTTAGGCTCTTTCCACTCAATGTGTAATTGATAATCGAGAAAAGACTGTTTGGTTTGTATATTTCCCGAAGTCTTTTTAACCGTAATAATTCCCTTGTTCACAATCCAGTCTGCCGGTTGGGTAGTATCGCCGGCGAGGACCCATTGGCTTAAATCTTTACCGTCAAATAAAATTATGGCATCGGAAGGTGCATCACCACACGATTTACCGGGTGTAACCACCTGGGGAACAGGTGTATAAAATTCGGTTTCTTCAGGTTTCATTTTTTGCTGGGCGTTTACTGAAGCAAACATTAGGAATACAGCTACGGGAACTAAAAATAATTTTTTTTTCATGATGAAATTGAGGTTATATAATAAACGTTTATTTTTTCAAATCGTATAAATGAAGTAAAGAGTTGCAATCGTTGGTCGCTGACTATGCGTAAAAACCAGGCAATCGTAAAGTATCATTAAGAAAAACTAACACATTCTTTTAATTCCTTTTCCGTATAGGCAATATTGTATTGCTTTAAAACATCCCCCGGTACACCGTTCCATTGGTTGGGTGTATTGCCCATGTAGCCAACATCCTTACCGCCAATCTCAGATGTATAAAAACCTGTCGCCGTCAGGTTGCGGATAAGGTTAAAAAACGTCACCCCGGCTTTCATTTCCGGCTTCGCTTTTTTTGGATAGGCTATTGCATCTATCATTTCAGTTTGCTGCTGGCTGTTACAATCTGTAAATGCATTTTTATACCGGGTAGAACATTGCATGTCCAGCCAACGCAATCCCCCGCGCATGGGCACCTGGTACTCCGGTTTATCTTTTACAATGAACTCAATAAAGTCGGGTACTTTCGCATCCGATGCACTTCCACTTACTTCATCCTTAGGTATAATGATATCGCCAAGTACAGTAATCGTTACCATCTCTTCCGGCGTAAAAAAAGTATAAGATGTCTCTTCTTTATATTGAGCCGCCTCCTCTTTCATCCGTTTAATCCCCGGTTCATTCCCACCCCCGCTATCTTTAGCCACAACTTTATTATTGGCTTCTTTTTTATCCGCAAGTTTGCATGCATCCAGTAACAATCCCGTGGATACAGTTCCGAATGCAATCGCCTTTAGTGATTTACGTCTATCCATGTTAGTTATTTTTAAATGTAGCTTTTGGCTGTCAACTATTTTTTAATTATTTATTACCTCTTTTGATTAAAAAATTGACTATTGCTTAAATCTCGTGCTTCTTCAACTGGTCAACTATGTATTCCGATGTCCGCATGGACAACGCCAGGATGGTCCAGGTAATATTTTTATCGCCTTGCGATACAAACATACCACCATCCACATTGAACAGGTTTTTGCAATCATGCGCTTGTCCCCATTTATTTAAGGGAGATCGTTTGGCATCATTGCCCATCCTAACGGTTCCTGCTTCATGAATAATATTTCCCGGCGCATGCAGGCCATAATTATTTTCTGGTCCGTCATCGCCGCCCCAGGTAATTACCGCACCCATTGAATGAAGAATTTCTGAAAACGTTTCTTTCATATGCTTCGCCTGCTTTATTTCATAATCCGCGTAAGTAGTATGAAAACGCAATACAGGAATACCGTATTTATCCACTACCGTCGGATCAATTTCACAATAACTATCTTCCCTCGCAACAGCCTCGCCACGACCTGCCATGCCCACATGAGCACCAAAAAAATAACGATAATCTTCTTTTAAAGATGCTCCGTAACCACCCGCTTCTTTTTGCTTTCCTTTTATTTTATACGTTCCGTTCAGGTTTTCTATACCCCAGTTAAATCCGTATAACGGCATGCCGAAACCACCTCCATATTCAATATGATAGCCGCGGGGGAAATCTAGTTTTTTATTATCGAGCCACCAGGGTGTATACACGTGCATACCTCCCACCCCATCTTCGTTGTAGCGTTTACGGTCAAATAATTCCGGGATGATGCCACCCATATCCGCACCGGTAGAATCATGCAAATATTTACCTACTACGTCGCTCGAATTAGCTAAGCCATTTGGATGTCGTGGTGATTTTGAATTCAATAATAACCTGGCGGATTCGCAGGCGCTTGCTCCCAGGATTACTGTTCTACCGGTTACCTGGTATTCCTGCATATCCGGTTTGTGAACGTAAGATACACCGGTGGCCAGGCCCTCCTTATCGGTCAATACTTCCCGAACCATTGAATCGGTTACCAGGTCCACATTACCTGTTCTTAATGCAGGAATGATCAGTGCCGATGAAGAAGAGAAGTCCGCGTATATTTTACAACTGCGCCCGCACTGTGCGCAATAAAAACATTCTCCCCGTTCCTCGTTAATTTTTTTGGTAAGTATCGAAAGCCTTGACGGGATTACCGGGATTCCGATTGACGTCGCGGACTTTTTAATAAACATTTCATGAAGACGGGGTTTGGGAGGCGGAAGAAATATACCATCCGGATCATCGACCAATCCTTCATTGGTTCCGAACACACCCAGCAATTTGTCAATTTTATCATAGTAAGGTTTTACTTCATCATAGCTTATGGGCCAGTCATCGCCAAGGCCATCAATACTTTTGCGTTTAAAATCTTTGGGACCAAAGCGCAGGGATATTCTTCCCCAATGATTGGTGCGGCCACCAAGCATACGGGCGCGCCACCATTCCCATTTGGTACCTTCCGCCTGCGTGTACGGTTCGCCATCAATTTCCCAACCCCAATAGCAGCCATCAAAATCTCCAAACGGCCGGAACTTCGTGCTGGCACCTCTTCTCGGAGATTCCCATGGATTTTTTAACTGGTTGGAATCTTTTGCGGGATCATACATCGGGCCTGCTTCTATTAAACAAACTTTTAAACCGGCATTAGCTAATACATAAGTGGCCATTCCACCACCGGCCCCGGAACCAACAATAATCGCATCGTAATGTTTAGGTTGGATCTTAATCTGGAAATTTCCCATATAAATATAACGTGTTCAGAAGGATAAAATAATAATAGAGCATGAATGTAAAACATATGTAATAATTTTTGAAATTTATTTTATTGCCGGTAACAAATTTGCCATTGTAGTAAAGCAAATAATTAAGGAATATGGTTATACTTGTATGTATTCTGTCATTGCATCACTTCATAAGCACATTTCTTTATCAGCGACAAGTATATATTCTCTTATCATTATATTTGCAAAAAAATGACTCTGTAGCTCAGTTGGTAGAGCAGCTGACTCTTAATCAGCGGGTCCAGGGTTCGAGTCCCTGCGGGGTCACTGGTTATCAATCAGTTATGAAGTAAAATTTATAACTGCTTTTTCATTTGATACATGATTTGATACATGTTTTTTCTCAACTATATCTTGATTATTATCAATTATTTTAAAAAATTCTTTTTATAATTTTACTTTTTGCATAAAAAAAGTGCTGTTGCATTATTTTAGAATTATGAGTTTATAATGAAGGAACCAAGAACCAAAATCGGCTTTTTCTATAAATATTTATCAAGCAAATTTTACCTCACAGAGATACCTGTTGAAAATAAAAAAACCATATTACTTCATTGGCTAATTTTAGGGAGTATTGCCAAAAATGCAATGAAAATAATACGTTCCGGATGCTGTATTACTTTATTGAGTGATTATGTTCCTATCGAGGCAAAAACATTTTTCAGGTTGCTGTACTTTGAGGATTATGCAAAATATGCTTTCTGGACTTTCAATGACAATTTTATCATTGACTTATCCAGGAATATGTTGCTTATTAATGATAATAATATATTTCCTGTGTTGAAATATTGAAAACATATCCCCAGGCATTCGATGAAAGACTCAACACCGGCATGGATGAAGAGATATCATTTTGTTACCGCAAGGTTGCTTCATTGAGAACAGATAAAAGATTTGATCAAATGTTTGTTCTTGACCTGCATAACAGGAAAGTAGTTTTGGATATGCTTGAAAAAAGAATGAAGGAAATTAAATCCGGTGACGAAAAGCAACAAGAAAAGAAACTTAATCTTGAAATAGCTGAAACCTTAAATCATGCACCTTCCAGGGTTCCCTTTTTAGATATGATAACTCCATTAAAAGGGAATAAAGAAGAAACATTGCAGTTTATTAAAGAGGCCGTTCTCCTGGCAGGTGCGAAGGACCTTTTTATTACTGTTAAACTTAATAAAGGAGATAGAAATCCCAAAGGATTCTATGGAAATGTATGGGCTATGATAACATTTTTTTATGAGAAAGGTTATTTCAATAATGATTTTGAAAAATTAGAGATCTTAGATGCTTATCTAAATGAATGGAAGAATAATATCCCGGAAAATAAAAAATATGAAAATATTTTAAATAGAGGTTATGATTATACTGACTTGCTTAATCGATTGAAGAAGTTAAGAATTAATTAGTTAGAAGGTATTCTTGATAAAATCCTGTTATCCGGATATTTTCCTAATCTGCTTTCATTTTGATTTCATATTGCATTCAATTATTAACAATTAAAAATAATTGAAATGCAAACGAACAATCCGTTCGAACTAATTCTAAACAAGCTCGAACAAATACAAACGACTGTTGATATACTATCAGTCAATTCCCCCGGACAAAACCTATCCACACCAACAGACCCCGATAGGATCATTGATTTACCGGAAGCAGCCAAGATACTCTGTAAACCAGTTGGCACGGTACGGGGCTACATTCATTCCCGTAGTCTCCCCGCCAGGTTGGTAGGAAAAAGTTACCTGATTAAATACCAGGAACTGATCAAATGGTTTGAAAATTACCAGGCGGCTTATGAAACGAAAAGCAAAAAATCTGCCACCAGCCTGATGAGGGAAACCCGTAAGCGTTACAGGAAGGATTCAATGTAAACACTACCCCGATAATAATATTAATCCTATAAAATTATTTCGATGGAAAGCTTACAATCATTGGAAGATGGCGGAGGCCAGGTAAAGACGCCTGACTTTCCTATTCATATTTTTCCTCAACAACTTCAACAGATCATCAAATGCTACTGCAGCACGCTTAATCTCAATATAGACTATGCAGCGGTAACCGTATTGTATGCTTTTTCTGTAGCGCTCGGTGGCCATTACAGCCTTACCGTTAAACGGGGATGGGTGGAACTGCCAACATTATTTGTTGCTTTAGTGGGCAAGCCGGGCATCAATAAAAGCGGGCCTATATCCATCTTCACTCAGCCGCTGGAAAAATTAGAAAAAGTTTTATTCAAAAGATTTTTAGATGATTATTCCACATTCAAAAAAGTTAGAAGCACAAAGAAAGAAAACGATTTAAGTGCTATATCGGAGGAACCAGTAAGAAGACAGGTGGTCATCAAGGATGCAACGCAGGAAGCCATGTTAAAAGCTCTCTACGACAATCCTCATGGATTTGCGGGCATCTATGATGAACTGGCGGCGTTTTTAAAGTCTTTTAACAAATACAAATCCGGTGGCGGTGATGAAGAAGTAATGTTAAGCCTGTTTAGCGGAAAAAGTATTTCTGTAAACAGGAAGAGTTCAGAACCCATTTTTATTGAAAGGCCATTTATTAGCATCATTGGCAGCATACAACCACAGGTATTAATTAGCCTGTTGGGTAATAATAAAATTGACAATGGCCTTACCCATCGTTTTTTATTTGCCTTCCCAGATAATGTTATCCGTGAAGATCTATCCGATGAGGATGTACCGGAATATATTGAGGAACTATATCAAACGTTTATCAATAGCATATTGATTTCTGAATTTTTTGATGCCGATGGTTTCCCGGCTCAGAAAATAAACCTATCAAAAGAAGGATATGAAGCTTACAAGATCTTCCGAAGAAAAATCAATGATACCATCAACAACGAAAAGAGTGATGCCATTTCTGGAATCTATGCCAAATTAGACACTTACAGCTTGCGAATAGCATTGATATTGCATGTAATGCGCACTGGCTGCAAAGAGCCGGATATAAATCCCTACCAGGTCTCTGCAGACACTTTTTGCAAGGCGGCAGAACTGATTGAATATTTTGAACAAAATGCACTCAAGGTTTTTAAGTTGATGGAAAAGTTCCGGGATCCATTGAATGGTTATCCTATGGAACATAAAATTATTTACTATCAGTTACCCTATTCATTTACCACAAGTGCAGCCTGGGAAATCGCTAAAGAAAAAGTGAGCAGGCGAACCTTATTCAATATGCTTTCAGACGAGTACCTATTCACTAAGCTTAAGCATGGTATATATGAAAAGATATGGTAAATCATATTATAGAATCGTGCACTTTCTGCATTATTTGCACTATGGGAAGCGAAACCGGGGTCATAATGCACAAAGTGCACATAATGCACGCATTTTCTACACTTTAAAAATATCCCTCAATGACACCAGGAAAAATAAACTGTAATGAAGCCAAAAGAATGGACATCGTTACTTATTTGGAAAGCCTTTCTATAAAACCTCAAAAAGTGAATGGCAACGACTATTGGTATTTGTCTCCGTTAAGAGATGAAAAGACACCCTCTTTTAAAATAAACCGAAAGCTTAATGTGTGGTATGATCACGGGATAGGGAAAGGTGGCAAATTGATTGATTTAGGAATTTTGTTACATCATTGTAGTGTGCAGGAATTTTTAGAAAAACTGAATACCCGGGAACATTCTTTTTCTTTTCACCAGCCGCCTATATCTCAACAAAAAACCGCGGAGGGTGTAGAAAATAAAATAAAATTAATAGCGGCAAATCCACTCACTGATCC
>JBDTOV010000120.1:0-16106 GCA_039933035.1 Ginsengibacter sp.
AATTTGCCGCCGGGATTATAATCTCCAAACAGCGTTTCCGCTATTGCCTTACCCCCGTATTGATTGGGAAACCATGCTTCCAAAATAGCGGGCACGTACCGGTCAGCCCAATTGATAGTCAATGGCTGGCCGTTAATTAATACTACAACAACAGGCTTACCGGTAGCCTGTAAAGCTTCCAGTAATTGCTCCTGCCTTCCCGGCAAATCCAAACCTGAGCGCGATAATCCTTCGCCCACACGGGCTACATCCTCACCCAATACAGCTATGATCACATCATTTTCTTTCGCCTCATTCACAGCAACTTCTATTGAGTACTGTTCTTCCGCGCTAAGTGACGTGTGAATAATCTCGCTCTCCGGCCACGTACTGTCAACTACTTCGCAGCCCTTCAGGTAACTTAGTTTCACATCTTTAGGAAGATAATTTTGTAAGCCTTCCAATACAGATGTCACAGGAATATGATTAGGACCATAGCGGCTAATCGCATAATTGGTTTCTGCCGCAAGCGGACCGGTGACAAAAACTTTTTTCAATTTATTTTTATCCAAAGGCAATGTGTTATTGTTATTTTTTAATAACACTAATGATTGTCTTTCCATTTCCATTACAAAATTTTCATGCTTATCAGTACCTACAATTTTATCAGCAGCCTTCACATCTTTTACATAAGGATGATCAAACAGTCCGAGCCTGAATTTCACCTTCAATACATCGGCTACACGACTGTCTATAGTTTGCATGCTGATGCTGCCATCTTTTATCAATTCTCTCAGGGGTAAAATGAATGTCTTAGGTTGGGTGAAATTGGTTCTTACATTTAAACCGGCGTCTACCACCTGCTTCACGGCATCTTTATAATCTTCCGCAACGTGATGCTTGGAGAAAACATATTCTACTGCTTCGCTATCGCTTACCACATAACCCGTAAAACCAAATTGCTGCCGCAACAACTGCGTAAGAAAATAATAACTTGCTATGATGGGCACACCGTCCCAGTCGTTGTAGCTTGCCATTACGCCCATGGGATGTGCATGCTCAATTACTTTTTTAAAAGGATACAAAAACATTTCCTGCAGTTCCCTTGGCGCCACATGCGGGTCGGTTCTTGCATTGCCATCCCGGCCTCCCTTTGGCACGCTATACACCGCGAAGTGTTTTAAGGTAGATGCCACACCTTCGCTTTGTATCCCATTTACCATTTGTATGCCGAGTTCTGAAATGAGGTAAGGATCTTCGCTATACGTCTCCACAACCCTGCCCCAGCGTGGATCGCGGGACACGTCCAGGATGGGTGCGTATATGTTGGTATAGCCCAATGCTTTGGCTTCAGCCCCGACAATATGACCCGCCTGCAATACAAGATCGCGGTTCCATGTACTGCCTATGCTTATAGGGGCAGGTAGCGGGGTTGCCCTGTCATGATTGAGGCCATGAACGCCTTCGTTGGTAAAGTCAACGGGTATGCCTAAACGCGTATCTTCTACAAACCATTTTTGTATCTGGTTAATCGCGGCCGCATGATTGCTGTAGGGATATGTTAAATTACTGCTGTAATATCTTTCAGGGCCGTTTATAACGCCATTCAGTTGTTCATCAATATTGGCAATGCCATCTTTCCAGATTTCATTTTTCCATCCAGGCGTTGGCAGGCTGTCTTTTAAAACCCTTTTATAACCATACAAAGTTGCCATCTGGCAGGTCTTTTCATCCACGTTCATTTGAGACAATAAATCAGCAACCCTTTTTTCAACCGGCTGTGCCGGGTCTTCAAACACATCCATTTTACCGTTTTTATTAAAATCAATCCACCCTTCATGATAGATACTTTTTACCTGGGCATGTGAAGAAATACTGCAAAAAAAGAAAATGGAAAAAAGAAAAATACCGGTACCCGTGAAGTTTCCTGAACGTTTCATAATGCTTTATCAGTTATAAAAAATAAGTGCAGATGACTATCCATGCATTTATTTTCCGGTGAGCGTATGTAAATAACAAACTTAGGATAAAATTACTTTTATCCTACAGGTTAATTTCAAATTAAGATGATTTACTTCCCGGGAAAAAGCATAGTAGAAAATTTTTCAATACCGGCAAGGTGTGTACGGTAACGCATAAACGCAGTTACTGTTTTGTTTATGAGAGTCTTCAATAAACCAGTAAAATACCTTTTTCGGTTACTATTCTATTAGGTCGTTATAGGCCCTTGCGCCAAAATACCGGTAACCATTTGAATCGTACTTAGTGCCTGCTAAAATAGAATGAATAAAGCCATTGCGTTCCACCTGTGTCGTGTGAAAAATTATTCTTTCCGGATTGGTTTTAAAATAAAACTGGATGTGCTTATCCTGTGATTTAAAAACAATGAGGCTGTCATCCCGGACTTTATCAAGTGTAAAATAAACAGAAAGCTGCGTCAGCATGCAATGACTCCTGTACCAGGTACCACCTGTAGCGGACACAAAAGATTTCCCTTTATATAAGGCTACACTGTCATTGTAAGCGAATACGGTAAGGTAATGGTTCCTGTGTCTTTGCAACCATCCTTTTATTTTTGGAAGATAGGTAGAATCATAACCATAGTCACTGTCAAGAAAACTAATCCGTTTTACATAAGAAGGAATTACGCTAACGCCATCTAAATAACAAAAAATAAAACGACCACCTCCACTGTGCGAATCCAAATAAAGAACTTTTTTTCGCGAAGGAATTAATCCGTAGAGCGTATCTACTATATGCTGTACGGCCGATGCATAATCCCGATGTTTGCTTGTCCACAATGGCCAGCTCTTATACGTATTTTCAAGATAGGCAACAACGATTGCCGTATTACGTAGTTTATTCCTTATGAATTTCGTTTGTGCCCGGATATGCTGAATATCAAAATGCCAGTCATCACCCGCTTCCATTTTTTTCCCCATGGTTTGTTCTGTCGTATTACCATTAGGCAAGGCATACAGAATGAGTATCACTTTATTTGCGTGCAGGTTTCCAGGAGCGTCAATAGTTATTCTCACATCATTATTCATCGAAAATGAATAAATAGTGTCCTGGTGAATTTCGCCAATAGTTTCAAGACAACAAATGGAAAAACCCAGGAGCAGTGTATATTTCAACGATACAATTTTAAGTTTGTTCATAACGTCTTTCCCAGGAAACACAACGCATAACCGGGCATTAATTTTACTGGTCCGCTTCTTCTTTCTTTGCTTTATCGATAACATTCAGCAATCCGTTGTTAAAGCTATCTTCTGCCAGTTGCCAGAACATGATACCATTCAATTTATGCTTTATCACATATTCTGTTTTTAATTTTATTGATTTCGGATCATCATACGTGGCGATGATTTTTCGTTGCACATTAAAAGCATAAGGTGCCATGGCTACGGTATCCCAATATTGCATAAAGCCATTCTCTATATTTATGGAATCAGCAAAACGAGAGAATGATAAGCCATGATAAAACTTCGCAGGCCGGTACAATCCGTTATTGAGCGTATCGGCTACTTCAAAAATTCTTGCATAAAAAGCAGCGCCTATGGCTATCTTACCGGGTGGCACCCCTGCAGTTAATAATTTTGTTACCCCATTATCTACCGACTGGACCTGTTGCGGTGTTGAATACAAAGGCGTGTGATGGCCTGAAACTGTACTAAACCCAGACACCAGGTCATAACTCATCAGGTTTATACGGTCAACCAGTGGCATTACTTTTTTCCAGTCAACTGAAGAATCAATATAGGTTGAAAAGCCACCTGCTGCAAAACTGATTTCCTTTTTTTTGCCGAGTTTCTTCCTTAGCTTTTGTACTAAAGCCGTAAAATCAGGTTTATCTTCCGGACCATATGCATGGCCTGGAAAACCTTCAATGACGGGGTATTCCCAATCCAGGTCGATACCATCTGTTCCAAAATAATCGTCCAATTTTTTTACAGATTTTGAAAATATCCTTCTTCCTTTTTTTGTGGAAAAAACTGAAGAACAGGTTTTACATCCACCCCATCCGCCGAGCGATAACATTATTTTTAAACGTGGATTTCTTTTCTTCAGTTGGACCATACGCACGATCGTAGCGCTGTCCCTGGCGTTGCCCACCGAAAGCACATCACCCTTGAGATGGCAAAAACTAAAAATAAGATGTGTAAGCTTTTCAACTTCAAAACTATCAATCATGGCAGTTCCTCCGGCGTAATAACCAATCACGGTAAAATCATTGGCAGGTTCATTACTTTGTGCAGCAGAACAACAAGTGAGCAAACAAAAAAAACTTAGAAAAGAGGCAATACGAATCATGAATGTAGTTTTTAGTTGATACACTAAGGTATGTCTTGCAATTTATAAATAATGCTGCAAAATCTTTTCTGAAATGCTTTTTGTTTCCCGCGGGAGCGAGGCCATATTAGAAAAGTCATTTTTCATGGCATCAAATTATTTTGGCCTGCATCCTTTCTATTATTTAAAAATGCATCCGGGCTCCACCATTGCCCGAAAAGCATTTATCTTTATCATTCTATCATCACCCTCCAACAACTTAATAGTAATGCCGGTTTTTTTTAAAATAAATAAAATAGCAATGCGCTTCATTGCATTTTATATCGCATGTTTTGGTTTTGAAAATAACGCTGCTGCGCAAGACCGTGCTTCCAAATTTAAAGTAATTGCATTTTACACGGCAAGGAACGACCAGGCGCATATTAGTTTTGTAAACGAGGCTAATAAGTGGTTTCCAAAAATAGCGGCTGCCAATAATTTCACGTACGACTCCACCAACGACTGGAATAATTTAAATACCGAATTTCTTTCTCACTACCAGGTAGTCATCTTCCTGGATACAAGGCCCGACTCTTTGGAACAAAGAGAAGCCTTCCAAAAATATATGGAACATGGTGGTGCGTGGATGGGATTTCATTTTGCAGGCTTTGCTTTAACGCCTTCTGATTTTCCGCAAAACTGGGATTGGTATCACAACCGGTTTTTAGGTTCCGGTCAATATGTAAGCAATACCTGGCGGCCCGTTTCAGCCATATTACGCGTAGAAGACCGGAACCATCCGGCAACTAAAAATTTACCGTCAACCGTTAGATCATCGCCAAGTGAATGGTACCGGTGGGAGCATGACCTGCGCAAAAATCCCAAGATAGATATATTATTATCAATAGATTCGTCGAGCTTTCCCCTTGGCACAGGACCGAAACCAAATGAAATATGGCACAGCGGTTATTACCCGGTGGTATGGACAAACAAAGACTATAAAATGATTTACTTTAATATGGGCCACAATGATATTGATTATGAACATAAATTTGATAGTACCAATAAAACGCTATCCTATACATTTAACAATGAAATGCAGGATAAGCTGATTACCGATGCACTCCTTTGGCTTGGTAGTGCGCAGAAAGTTCCCAGGTAAATTTTGTGTTGATGCTTTCATCAAAAAAAAGCAGCCTGTGCTAAGGCTGCTCTTTTATAGGATTCAGAAATCTCAATAAATAGGGATGGTAATTCACTTAACTGAATAAACCACCTTTTTTCAATTCACGTGTTCCCTGGCCAATTAAAAATCCATTTTGATAAATTTGTATAGTATAACTACCCTGTTGAAAATTTTCACCCGGAGTAAATGCAAAATGTACATTCTGATTTTTAGCCGTTTCAATCTGAACCGGTAATTTAGCTGTGAAAGGTTTATCCCCATTATCACGTGTGGTAAAAGTACCTGAGTTCAATGCCTGCTCAGAAATGGGTTTACCATCAGGTCCGGTAACCACTACATACACATCAGTTGTGCCAGCGGGTGCGATACGGTTGTTCACATCAAACGATATAACGAGCTTGTTTACACGCTTTGCGGTTGTAGTAACTTTTTCTTTGCCGTTATGTTTTACATCAATTGGTGTAATGGCGATATTGTTTGCATTTAATGTAGAAGCCACATCCACTTTTGTTGCCAGACTATCTTTAGTAGCAGTAGTGGTGGTAAGATCTGTCGTTAATTTTTCTTTATCCTGGGTTAGCGCTACCTTATCCTGGGTTAAACCCTGGTTTTCCTGCGTTAATTGTGCTACCTGCTGTTCCATACCGGTAATCTTATCATTCAGGCTGGCGATGAGATTCTTTGCTTTTGTAAGTTCAGCAGTCGTTGCATTTTTCTTGTTTAGTATCCTGCGAATTTCATTTTTTGTATTAGAAATTTCTTTATTGCTTGCGGTGAGTTTGCCCTGCAAACTTGTATTAAGCGTTGTCATAGAATCCAGCCGTGCAAGTGATGCATCAAAACTTTGTTGTATGTCACTTTTCTGATCAGTTACGGTAGCAATTTCTGTTTGCTGATGCTGAATAACTTCGCCGGTTTTATTTTTATTAATTACCAGGAAAGACGCTGTGGCAACCAGGCCAACAGATAAAATTCCAATGATAAGATTTTTGTAATTTTTACGCGGTTCATGGCCTTCGCTGTCAACCGTTGGGAAATTTGTAGTACTCATAATGTTGATTTTTTATTTAAAATTATTTTTAGATTTTTGAAATACTGCTTATCAAAAAAACAGCACTTTCATTTTCTACCCCTCTAATTTCCATAATCATGCCATATTTTACCGGGTAGCTTTTATATAAAAAATATCGCCCCATATTTCATTGTCCTTTAATGCATTGAACTCAAAAAAATACGAGTTGTTAAATTGAGAAAAGCGGACTCTCTGTGTTTGCAATTACTATTATTTTCTATAAAAAAACAATAAAACAGGTAAGGTCTTATCTTACTAAAAGTATAATCGGGGCGATAAAACTATTCCACTTTATGAGTTAATGAGTCGCATCCTGTAAGCATTCATTGCAGTAGTGCCCAATTTCTTTATTAAGCGGTTATTGACTAACACGCCAACTGGCGCACCTATCAATGGTATCAACTGCGCCATTTTCGCCAGGTCAATATAATCCCGGTATTCCTGTTGAAAATTTCTCCAGTCAAACTGGTGAATATCATCCGGAAGATTTTTACTCTTTTTATTCCAATCCACTATTTTTAAATATACATTCTTTCTGTGTTCATCGCTGGAAAAAGCGAGTTCAAATATATGCAGCAGGTAAACCCTTTCTTTATAATCATTCACGTCAAATCCATATTGCGCAGCTATATCAAACAGTAATTTTATTTTTATCCCTATCAATATCGGGAAATCAGCAAGGCCCAGTAGCAAGCCACCCGCGCCGGTAATACCGCCTTCTATTGCCGCTGTTTTTCTATACAGGTTTATTTTTTTCCTGGCAGCTTCTTCACGCATTTCCAAACTCATACCCGGCAAAGCGCGTGACGTGGTGTGTTTTGCTCCAAACAACACGCCTCGTATCATTTGTTTTATGGCAATCGTAATGGCCCGATGTACTTTTTCGGGTATCCATGAATTTATTTTTGTTTGAACCTTTCTGGAAAGGTTATTAAAAAAGCCCGGCCTTCGCATCATTTTTTTTTGCCAGGCCAGCAATTCCGAATTTGTCACCAGTTCATAATTTTCAGTCATACACTACCTTTTGTCAAAGATACAATTAGTGCCTGCGGAATGCAGGTGCGTTCGTTAAATAGTATGCGTTGCTTACTATAAACCCCATGATGTTACTATTTTTTTTCGAAGGAATTTACCAGATAGAATTGGCACCCATCATTCATTAGTTTTCCTAATACACATATTAGGCAATCAGTGATTAACACCAATAGATAAGCGTGTCGTATTCAAATTTTATTTTCCCATTTATATTATATTGATCAAACAATTTTTCAATTGCCGACATCAGTCGTTGGTATGGTACGTCTTCTTTAGGGCAATATGAAGAAGATTGTAATCTTCCTATAAGTCCATCCAGGTTAAAATCCTGGAAATTACTCACCGTCTTTATGTATAATTTTTTTGGATTAAAAAATGGTTCAATTTCTTTCACGGTAATATTTCTGTGCGTTACGTTCTTATATTCATCAATATTTTCAAGCAGCGTCTTTTCATAGCCTTTTTGAAAATCATCTGCTTCCCTTCTTACATTCCATGCTAAAACAATGTGGCCATCGTCTTTTAAAATTCGTCCAAATTCTTTTTTGCATGTAGTTGTATCAAACCAATGAAAAGACTGCCCGCAAAAGATCATGTCAATTGAATGCTCGTCCAGGCCGGTACTTTCCGCTGTGCCATCAATACTTACAAAAGTTTTACAGGCAGCATTGATCTTCTCCGCGGCAGCCCGCAATTCCTTGTTAGGCTCTACAACAAAAACTACATTGTTATTTTTTAAAAACAGTTCAGAAGATATTCCGGTTCCCGAACCGATGTCTGCTATTGTAAAACTGCTATTCAATCCAAATGCTGTTTCTAAAACTTCAATGACTTCGTATGGATGGTGCGGTCGATATTGTATATAATCGTCAACGCGGTCTGAAAATCTTTTTGTATTGTCAATCATTTACGATTTTTCTGGCGCCCCTTATGGTACCCGTTAGCGGATATTATTAAAATTCATTCATCCATTTCCTTCATATTTTTCCCGTCATAATTCGTAACAAGATAAGCATACCATTGTTTTGTGATGTGAAATGGCAACAAACACAGAAGCGAGGCCATCGTTACTTTAATTATCTTAGCAAAAAATAAAATTATTTTATTATCACCAATCGCCAAAGGCACAAGTATACACCATAAACAAAACTGTAGATGAAAAATAAAATTATCAAACGAATTCTTTTCAGCCTGCTTTATGTAATCCTTGCTTTTTGTTTACTAATATGCATACCACGATTGTGGGGAGCGCTAAACCCGGGAAAACCACCGGTCGGCTATCATTTTATGTTGCCTACTTACATTGCCGTTACGGTGGGCCTCGAAAAACTGGTAAACAGAACACCGGAGATTCCCGGAAATATTGAAGAGATTAAAGACATTGAATATAAAAATATCAACGGCAAATCACTTCAGCTTGATATGTACAAACCCAAAAACCTCGTAAAACCTGCACCATTACTGGTTTTTATTCACGGTGGCGGATGGACGGGCGGTAAGCGGGCAGATTACCTGGTTTATCTTGTTGCGTTTGCCAAAAAGGGTTATATAACCGCCACGGTTTCGTACCGCCTGGTAAAGGACAGTGTGTATCCGGCATGCGTGGAGGATATCACTGATGCGGTACAATGGCTTTTCAAAAATGGCGATAAGTATGGTTACGATCCGGATAGGATTGCACTTATCGGTGGTTCAGCAGGAGGGCACCTGGCACTTTTGGGAGCTTATGGTTGGCGAAAGCCCGGCGCAACTAATGATACTGCGGTTTCTGTAAGTGGCCGCCACATCAAAGCAGTTGTTGACCTCTATGGCCCGGCTGACTTTACAACTGAATTTGCAAAGAATAATTCTACTGTAACTAATTTCCTGGGGCACACTTACAAAGAAAACTCCGAACTTTTTACAGAAGTATCCCCTGTTCATTACCTGGATAAAACCGATCCGCCAACTATGATTCTCCATGGCACATCAGACGAAACTGTACCAGTCAGCCAGTCTGATGAATTGAAAGAAAAGCTGGATAGCCTTGGTATTCCCAATGTTTATGTCAGGCTTCCATTATGGCTGCATACAATGGATTTGGATGAACGTGTAAATAATTATTGCCAATTAAAAATGAGCCGGTTTTTTGAAGAATATGTGAAATGAAGCTTAGGGCAGCGGCGTAGTCCTCCTGGTAAACAAAATTTTTCGATGGCAGTTGGTGAAGGAAGCCCGGCGGTGACGAAATTAACCGGGGTACTTTTAGGCAATCAATTCTATCTGCATTGATTTGCAATCATTGTTTTGAAAACAATACTATATGAAAAATATTTTACTCTTAATAGTTCATTCCAATTACCTGGCTCGATGAAGTCGATAAATAAGCGGTCTTGATATGGATTATTCCTTTTTTTTCTTTTGCATCGAAATAATAGCCGGCAGACGCTTTTTCAAATTCCTCCCTGGTGGATAAACGCTGTATTGATTTATGATTTACCACAACAGTAGCAGGCACGTGGGCATGCACGTCCAATAAATACAACCGCTTTAAGTACTTTCCTTTGTAATCGCCTATGGCGGCATTTATTTTTATAGTAATATTTTTACCTGCATTCATTTCTATCAGTGTTTTTGCAAAAGCTCCCTTGCGGTGCTCTCTTGTTATACCATCGTCTTCATATAAATTGAAGGATGTTTTTCCGGCCGGATAGATATCAAGCGTCAGGGTATCTGCAGGCCTTTCCCCGTCGTAATTCATTTGCGGATACATAGGAATGATAGCGCCTGCTTTTATAAACAGGGGAAGTTTTTCCAATGGTGCATCGTAATTATTCAGCCAGGTGCTCCCGGTATATTCTCTTCCGCTCCAGTAATCAATCCACTTTCCTTTTGGTAAATAAATGCTGTCCCGCTTACCTTCACTTTTATAAACGGGAGCCACCAATATCCATTCACCATTCATAAACTGGTATTGTGTTTTTGTTCCCCATGTAACCGGGTCCCGGGGGAATTCCAAAACCATAGCACGGGAAGTTGGAACGCCTGTTTCATAAGCCTTTTCGCAATAGGTGTACATGTAAGGCGTAAGCCGCATTTTCAATTGCAAATATTTTCTATTGATAGTGGTATAAGGCTCACCATATATGTAGGGTTGTTTATCTTTTTTTGCCCAGCCACTCATCACCATAAATACGGGCGTAAAACATTTCCACTGCAGGTCGCGGGTGTACGTAGAATCGCTGCCACCAAAGATTCCGTCAACATCGCCTGTTGCCGCATTCTGTGCCGTTAACCCGGATCCGATAATTGTTGGAATATGAAACCGGATATATTCCCAGTTACCACTTTGATCGCCACTCCAAACGGTTGAGTAATGCTGCGTACCCGCCCAGCCCATAACACTCCATACAAATCCGCGTGCATTGCTGTTGTCTTCTATCCCTTCATAGGCCGCTTTGCATGCGTCCAGCGCGTATTTATAGCCGGGGCCTACCCATGCCACATCCAATTTGCAAAGTCGCGTTCCGTATTTTCCTACTTCCGTTGCAATTTTTGAAAGGCCATTTTCTGTCCACAATCCCGTTTTGAACCCTCGCTTATCCAACTCCGTTACCACGGAGTCCAGCTTCGTATAGCCGCAACCGTAACCATCATTAGGAAGTATCCATCCCCGCGGCATATTGTATTGAATATACTTATCCGCCACTGTCGAAATAACGGCAGGCGTAGACTGCGGCTGTTTATTTCTATCCAGCTTGTTGTAACAATTGGCATCACCCAAACTCAATGCCCAGCGCGGCACCAGGAATGGACGGCCTGTTATTAAAGTATACTCATTTAAAATACTTTTTAATGACGGGCCATAAAAATAAAATGCATCAAAGCGGTTTTCATTATGGGAAAAAGACAAGGTTTCTTTGAAAGAATATTTACCGGCATCAAAAGTATTTCGCAAGACACCGTAACCCGCAGTGCTCATATAAAACGGAACAGGATTGGACCTGCCGCCATCATCCCATCCCCCACCCTTCTCTATGAGCATATCTTTACCGCGGTGAGAGAAATAACCATTTTGCATTCCGCATCCATAAAAATATTCTTCCGCGCCGCGACGCATGGTTTGGATCGTTTTTGCTCCAAACAATAAGGGTTTGCTCTCTTCCCAAACCGGTTGGGTATTGGTAATATCATACATGGCAAAACGGACCGGTGATTTGTACACGCGAACTACGCAATGGTTACTTTGCATCTTGTAATACGTTCCTGCATCCGCCATTTTTATTACCGGTTTGTTACCGGGATAATTAATAACTATATCACTATCCGTTGGGTCAGTAAAATGGCCATCGGGCGCTAACCAAATCCTGAAAATATCATCCGTATAAAAGATGACTTTCAATTTTGAAATACCTGATGTTATCGTGGCTTCGTTGTCAATTACTGTAAAATCGGTGAGCTTACCAAGGGATGCCTCCCCGGCATTTATTGTAATACGAAGCTGGTCATTATCTTTTCTCTCATCATTGGAAAGATCGCTTGTGAACAATATGGTATGCGAGGGAGATATACTCAAATCTATACCCGGAAATTTTACCTGCATTTCCGTATTGGCGTAAAATGTATTTTGGCCCGCGTGCACTGTCTGTGTAACGTCTTTTTTACCATCAATATTAGCCGTTACTGTAAAGTCCTCCCTGATGTCTTTAGCGCCGCTGTTTGTAAGCTGCAATACCAATTCATCATTTTTCTTAAATTTATTTCCTTCTTCTGTATGAGAAATCAGCCTGCTGATACTTACATCGTGATCGTACGGTTCAGCTAATTCGATATCGTCCACCATCCAATACCACGCCATTAAGCCCTTCCAGTAAAAACGTATATAAACCTTTGGCTGATTAGCTGCCCATTTTGTAATATTAATTTCTTCCTGTAAAGGTGTAAACATATCGGTTGCTTGTGCAACGCCACGTCTCACGTCCCATTGCTTCCAATGCATGCTATCGGTGCTTACTCCAACAAACAAACCGGCGGAATCATTTTGTCCATACTCCCACCAGCGAAACGTCTGTTGAAATTTTAAAATGACTGATTGCCTGCCCGTGCAATTTATGGGCGCTGAAACAACGTATCCGTCAGGGTAATTCTTTTTCTTAATCCAGCTATCAACATCTTCATCAGTAAAGTATCCAGCCTGGAATTGCAAATGATATCCGCGGCTCCTGGATGCAATTGGTGGCGCCTGTTGCTGATATTTAAAAGACCCGGGATACGGTTCATTGGTCACAATCCACTGCGGATCCCAATTGCCCACTTTAGGTATAAACCATCCAACGGGTAATTTACCGGAATTGAAATCTTCTTTCCAAAAGACTTTGGGATCCCGGAGGCTTTTATTTTGTGCTTGTGAAGCAAGTATAGATGTAAACAGGCATATAAAAAAAAGAAAATACTTCATATAAAATTATATATTCTTTGACCCGTTGTAACACCCTCTAATCACAAAAATGCGCGGGGAAAATTGGGGCGTGGCAGAAAGTTCACTACTTAGCAAGGTCATCTAATATGGGTGTGGTAATGGAACTGACGTCTTTATGCTCTGTATTATTCTCCTGGTCAAAAACGGTAATGGTATTCTTCCCCTTTTTTAACCAACAACCGGGCAAATACAAAGTTTGTTGCGGGCCCGCATTCCAATACCTGCCCAGGTTATAGCCGTTTACAAAAACAATTCCTTTGCCCCAGGTCCGCATATCTAAAAATGTATCGCCCGTTTTTACAAGACTAAATGAGCCACTGTAAATAACAGGATGATCGCTAACATAAGTAGCGGTAAAAGATTTTAAACCGGGTTCAGCATCCATCGGCAATCGATACATTTTCCAGCCGCCGGTTATTTCTTCGGAGTCAACTATAACAGGGCCGATAATTCCTTTCAGGTTGTGTACAATCTCAGCCCCATAATTTATTCTCCCCATATTTTCAACGAAAATAGCTAATGTGGCATTCAGAGGTAAGTCAATGTCGCAGGAAAAATTATTTTTATTACGGTTAAGAATCGCAACTTTCTTACCATTTATGTAAACGATTGCATAATCTCTCAGACCGTTAATTTGTAATTTTCCCTTTATTGGTTTTTCAATTTTTTTAGTATACAATACATAACCGCTACCCTGGTTTAACGATTCAAACGTTTGTGGCGTATCACTCTTCACAGGAATAATTTTTCGCGTAAAATCAAAAAGATCCACTGCCTTGTAAAGCGGAATAGATGGAATTTCAATCACCGGTATCGGTGCCGGAACAGGTGGAATTTTATACGTTGCATATTTTTGAAATAATTTGCGAAGTGCGGTGTATTTAGGTGTGGCCCATCCCGCTTCGCTTATGGGAGCATCATAATCATAGCTGGTGATATCAGGCTGAATAGGGTGTTCCCTGTCATAATTGGCGCCACTGGTAAACGCAAAATTGGTTCCCCCATGAACCATGTAATAACTAAACGATATGCCAGCTTTTAAATATTTTTCAGTTTGATCAGCCACCGCTTTAGTCGATACTTTTTGGAAGGGTTCGGCCCAATGATCTAACCAGCCGGGATAGAATTCAGCAACCATGTAAGGTCCTTTCCCATCATGATATTCATTAACCGCTTTTTTCAGATTATCAATATTGTCTTCTCCGTTTGCGGTAGGTAACGCACCGGAAATAGTACCGCCATTAAACAAAGAGCTTCCATCGGACGTGAATAAAGGAACATCAAAACCCGCGTCAATTAATTGCTTTTTAATGGCAGCACTATAGGCTTTATGGTTTTCCATGGAAATATCTTTACGCTGTGCTACATACGAACCAAACTCATTTTCTGCCTGAACCATAATTATAGGGCCACCTTTGGTAACCTGCAAATCTTTCACCTGTTCAGCCAGCTTATTAATATATGTTTTACATGAATCTAAAAAAGGTTGATTGTATGATCGTATTACCAATGACTTTTCTTTTTGTAACCACCACGGATAGCCGCCAAATTCCCATTCGGCACAAGCGTAAGGACCCGGTCTTATGATAACCATCAACCCCACTTCCTGCGCGGCTTTTATAAACTCGCGAATATTTTTATTGCCCGTTTTAAAATCCCATACGCCGGGTGACGTTTCATGATAGTTCCAGAATACATAGGTGGCAACGGTATTCAATCCCATCGCCTTTATCATTTGCAGCCGTTGTTTCCAGTATGGTTTTGGAACCCTGGCGAAATGCATTTCACCGGAGTGGATTTGGATGGGCTTCCCATCATACATGAAGGAACCATCTTTTATTTCGAAGGAATGTTTTTGTTGAGAAAAAGACAGGGGTATTATTAACAGCGATAAAAAATATAAAAAAATTATTTTTTTCATAATCGCGAAAAAATGCAATCAAATTAAATGAATAGATAATGAGAACTCATCAAACATAAGAAAAGCAAAAGATAAAAATGTATGCAAACGGTTGCGTAGATTTTAAAGAGTACACCCCTGCCTGCAAAAATAAAATTTACTACGTGCCAGCCCTCCGGCCGCTTTCCATTTTTTTACCATGTTTTTATAAAATCACTGTTCCATTTTTCCTGCAATATTTTTTTTGATGACGCCGATACCCATCATTCATAAACCTGATCACTTTATTGAAGTAAAAAAATAAGCAGGGTAACATAGAATGAGCAACCGTTGCGGGTCCCACTGCCTAAAGAAAAAATACCAGTTCTTTATCTATAAGTAGCTAAAATTCTTATTCTACCAACATTAGTTTTTCTAATATCCTCACTTCTGCATTATTGAAATCACCAATCTCCGGAAGGTTTTTATTATCAAACACCTGCCTGCACCATGCTATTATTTTATTATGCGGATATTGTTTGATCTCACCATTCAACCACTCACCTGCTTTCTCTTTGCTGTCAAGCTTTGCCAAAGCCCAGGCCGTTACAAGGTCATTGGCAGGTAAAAAATTGCTGACTGTATTCTCGACCTTCGGATTGAAAAGAACAATCGCCTGGAGCGATCGTTGTGCCTGCTCCCGCTTTCCCTGTTTCTGGTAACAGAGATACGTCACCCAGTCCTCCAAACGCTCATCAATGTTTTCGGGGTAAGGTTTGCCAACGCCTAAATTCTGCGGCCATTTTTTTGCATCTTCTACCAGGGAAAGTGCTTTGGAATAATTTTTATTTTTCATTGCTTCCAGTGCCTGCATCAATGCGGCTTCGTGGTACAACTCACGACCAACCGTAGCGCCTTCAAACGGAAGAATATCAATTGCAGCAAGCAGGTCAGAACACTGGCGATAGCGGTTGTTAAGTAACAATGTTTTTGCATACAACATTCCTATGATATAGTTTTTATCATGCGTTTTATAAAAAGGCTCCGCTACGGACAGGGCTTTTCCATTGTCTCCATGAGCGATATAATATTCGCTAAGTAATTTAGAATAGCGCCATTCATCTTTGTCTAAATCAATCGCTTTTTTAAGATCGGTTAGTTGCTGTTCACCCGCCGCTTCTGAAAATAATGCCGCCCGTGCCGCATAGAAAGGCGCGAAGCCGCT
>JBDTOV010000121.1:0-16087 GCA_039933035.1 Ginsengibacter sp.
AGGATATTGGATTTTAAAGCGGGACTAGATTTTTATCTGGGTCCCTTTTTTATTTAAAGACGGCCTTATTTTAACCGTATGAACCCGTCCTCAGTAATGGATATCTTATTTTCCTCCAGCAGGAAATGCAATACTTTCCACATCTTATGTTGATTAAAGCCCTGTAAGTGATTAACCAACTGTTTGGAATGAAGCGGTGCCGTTCCAATTGAGTTTTCAATCCCTTCCCTGATTTTTTCAAATTCCTGTTTTGAGATGGTGAGATTTTTTTCACGCAGGCAATTATCACATACACCACAGCGCTTCACACCAGTATCGTTAAAATAAGCGGCCATATTCTTACTCCTGCAAGTATGTTGGTCGCGGATGTATTTCATCATTGCATATAAGCGTTTTTCAAAAGCATGTTTTCTTTTGATGACATTTTTTTGATTTATCGCGAGGTCTGCAGTATTAACCCGGTTTTGGAGAAACCGAATTTGAGGTTTTTCCTTTTGAGGAGTGTAATCTATAATTCCCAATTGTTTTATTTCGTTAAGATATAGTAAGAGCTTTTCCTTTTTTATAGAAATGAAATTGGCAAGTTGGGCTTCATTAATAGCGCAGGCAAAATCAAATATTCCTTCATAAGACCGCAAGAGACCCTTTATTACAGGGTCGTATTTGGGGTAGGTTTTTTCAAACAATTCCATTTCTGCTTTTTCGGTGGTAAAAACTACCGTTGATGGTGAAAAAAATTGTTCACTGTAACTGATCAGGGCTTCCTGCTCCAATATCTTTAATACGCTGTTTACCGTAAAGGCGTTGATTTTGAATTTTTTTACAAAATCATTCATGTCAAAATCAAAGGTGAGGTCTTCACCATTACCCGAAGGCAGTTGAAAATAATTGACCAGGGAACTATAAATTTTTTTTATAGTTGGCATATCAGGGTATCTTATAGCTGACTGCTTTTTCAATTCTGTAAGCTCCTGTTCATTAAAGAATAATACAGCAAAGGCTTTTTTTTCATCTCTGCCGGCACGGCCGGCTTCCTGGTAATAATTCTCAAGAGCATCCGGTACATCGTAATGAATTACAGTGCGCACATCCGGTTTATCAATACCCATTCCAAAGGCATTGGTGGAGGCGATAATCCGAATTTTATCATGTATCCAATCTTCCTGTCTTGCCGATCTCACTTCATTAGTAAGCCCGGCGTGGTAATGCACCGCATTTATTCCGTTCAGCTTCAGGAGTTCTTCAATTTCCCTGGTTCTTTTGCGGCTCTTACAATACACTATACCGCTACCCGGCACCTTTTTTAAAATATCAATAAGCTTATTTTGCTTTGAGGAAGGGTTGAAAACGCTATAAGAAAGATTGCTTCTTTCAAATGACTGCCTGTACAGGTTTTGTTTACTGTTAAAGTCAAGTTTATCGCAAATATCATTTTGTACTTCAAGTGTCGCAGAGGCGGTAAGTGCCAAAAGGGGAACCTCGTGCAACAGCTTCCGTATCGCTGCAATCCTAAGATAAGATGGCCTGAAATCATATCCCCATTGTGAAACACAATGGGCTTCGTCTACCGCAACAAGGTTAATATTCATTAAGGGTAAATATTCCAAAAACAATCCGGTCTCCAATCTTTCGGGCGAAACATATAAAAATTTAAAATTCCCATATGCTGCATTTTCAATTGTCTTTTTTACTTCTGTATAACTCATTCCGGAGTATATGGACAACGCCGGAATTTCTTTCTTTTTTAAGTTGGCTACCTGGTCTTTCATTAAAGCAATCAGGGGGCTTACTACAAGGCAAAATCCTTCCTGCATCATCGTGGGAACCTGGAAGCAAATTGATTTTCCACCACCCGTTGGCATCAAGGCAAGCGTATCATTCCCTGCAAGTACAGAATTGATAATTTCTTCTTGTAAAGGCCTGAAAGCATCGTAACCCCAATACCGCTTCAAAATTTCAACAGGGCTTTTCATACTTCTATATTAAGTGTTTTTCGGGTGATTAGTAAAATGAATAATATGTCCAATAGTTTAAGTCCACCCGAAAGAGACTAAAAATACTGATGAAAAATTAAGGTGACTTCTTAAATTTTGGGATTTAGTTTCTGCCACCATTCTGTCGTTAAGTATTTATTTTTACAAAAATAATATGGCATGGAAATTATTTTTAATCTTACCACGATCAGGGATGTCGCGAAAAAGCTGATTTCATTAATACAGGATTATAAAGTAATTACCTTCAGTGGTGAATTGGGCGCTGGAAAAACTACCTTTATTAATGCGATTTGTAAAGAACTTGGCGTAACGGAAACGGTTACCAGTCCTACCTATGCGATAATACAGGAATACCATTTTGGGAATGAACATATTATTTATCACATGGATCTTTATCGGGTTAAAAACATCCACGAGGCTGTTGAGGCTGGCGTTGAGGATTGTCTTTTGAGCGGGGAATTGTGCATGGTTGAATGGCCCGAAAAAGCATCTTTATTATTTCCTGGCACAACGGTGAATGCGTCTCTGCATACTCTTTCTGACCACATGCGAAAATTGGTTGTTAAACTTCCCCAATAAAAAATTATTTTTATAGTCCTTTTCATAGCAATATAAATACATGGCAAAATCTAAACCTTTTGTGTCTCCTTCGTTTACCTATGAGACGCTTGAAGAAACGCTGGACATAAAACCAAAAGGAGTGGAACTATTTATAGGAATTCCCAGGGAAACTTCGTTCCAGGAAAATCGCATCGCGCTTACACCTGATGCTGTGAGTGTATTGGTGGCTAATGGCCATCGGGTGGTAATGGAAACCAAAGCGGGTGAAGGCGCCAGTTATTCAGACAGGGATTACAGCGAAGCGGGTGCTAAAATTGTTGCCAGTAAAAAAGAAGTCTTTGAATGTGATATTCTTGTAAAGAGTGCGCCGGTAGGTGAAGAAGAGCTTGATTTACTAAAACTTCACCATTTTATCATTTCGCCCATACACCTCGCGGTTATGAAACAGAATATCCTGGAAAAAATGATGGATAAAAAAATTACGGCGCTTAGTTTTGAAAATTTGAAAGACGACAGTGGTCACAATCCAATTGTGCGCAGTATGAGTGAAATTGCGGGCAGTGCAGTGATGCTTATTGCAGGTCAATACCTCAGTAATGCTAATAATGGAAAAGGTGTGCTGGTGGGAGGAATCTCCGGTATACCACCAACAAAAGTGATTATAATAGGGGCGGGTATTGTTGGTGAACAAGTGGCGCGTACTGCCTTGGCAATGGGTGCAAGCGTAAAGGTTTTTGACAACAGTATTTATCGTTTAAAGAGATTGCAGAATAATATTGGTGTGCGTTTATACACATCCGTTATAGAGCCGGGAATTTTGTCGAAGCAATTAAAAACCTGTGATGTGGCGGTGGGTGCCCTTTCGTCCTACGGCGGACGTACGCCGCTTGTTGTTACGGAGGAGATGGTAAGCAGGATGCGACCTGGCAGTGTAATTGTTGATGTATGTATTGATCGCGGGGGTTGTTTTGAAACATCTTCCATTACTACGCATACAGCACCTGTATTTAAAAAATATGATGTAATTCACTATTGCGTACCCAATATTCCAAGTGGTTTCGCCCGTACGGCTTCGCAATCTATTAGCAACGTATTAATGCCTCTAATGCTGGAAATGGCTGATGATGGCGGATTTGAAAACCTTGTTTGGTACAAAATAAATATCCGGAGTGGTATTTATCTATTCAAAGGTGCGCTTACCAATTTTCATCTTAGCGAAAGGTTTGATTTAAAGTTTACGGACTTAAATTTATTGATTGCGAGTAGCAGGTAGTGTTTTTCATGAAGGGAAACAATAAGCACTATTGCCTTTTAATTTTATTTATAATTCATCATATCAATTATTTCTGCACAAAAAGAGTATTCTTTTTTATCATTACTGCTCACGATCACCAACCTTTTTTCACAATATTTCTCTATCAGAAAATCATACAGCAGTATGCCGTCATCATCAAGATTGGTAAGCGGCTCATCTAATAAGACCGCGGGAACGTCGCTGAAGATAGCCTGGGCAAGCTTTACTCTTTGCTTCATTCCGCTACTAAAATAACGGATTTGCTTATGAGCAGATTTTTCAAGACGTAATAAAAAAATAATTTGTTTTGTATCGAGGGGCGATACCCAGCCCTTCATTTTATGATGAAAAGAAAAAAACTCGGTTAAGGTCATTTCTTCCACAAGATCAAGATATGGAGCGGCAAAGGAAATTTTTCTAAAAATTTTTTCCGGGTCAATGGTGGTATTCAAATCCTGGTAGTCAATTTTTCCTTCATTATAAATGGCTGATCCGCTAATGACTTGCAGTAAAGTAGATTTGCCAGATCCGTTGGGTCCGGTGATCGCATAATGTTTGTTAACGTCAAATTGAAAACTCAGGTTCCTGAAAATCCATTCCCTGTTGTATCGCTTTCCCACATTGGTCAGCTTAATTTTCATCAGTATGTCCTTTGGCTGATACTTTCAGGATTCCCCGCTTGCTTTCCCTGATGAAATTTATAATTTCGTTTTTTTCTTCTGTTTCCGGTAAGTCTTTTTCGATAGCTTCTGTAGCCTGCGTTATATTCAATCCACGCATGTAAATATTGCGGTATATTTCAAGTATGCTGTTAATTTTTTCAGAAGTAAAGCCCCTCCGTTGTAATCCAATAGAATTTACACCCACATAACACAATGGAGAACGGCCTGCTTTAATGTAAGGAGGCACATCTTTTATAACTTCAGTACCGCCTGCTATATAACTGTGAGCGCCTATTCTTGCAAACTGAATAGCTGCTGCCATTCCACCAATAATTGCGTAGTCGCCTATATCTACATGCCCGGCGAGCTGAACCGAATTGGCAATTATTACATTGTCACCCAAAATACAATCGTGGGCGATATGGCAATACGCCATCAGCAGGCAATTACTTCCCACTACCGTTTTCCATTTATCTTTTGTACCACGGTTTACAGTGACACATTCTCTGATGGTTGTATTGTTTCCAATCTTAACAAAAGTTTCTTCCCCATCAAATTTTAAATCCTGTGGAATTGCCCCTAAAACTGCACCCGGGAAAATTTCGCATGAATGGCCGATAACTGTATTTTTCATAATAACCGCGTGCGACATAATGCGTGTTCCTTCACCAATAATGACGCCTTCTTCTACCACGGCAAAAGGGTCAATCTTTACATTGTTACCAATCTGCGCCGCAGGATGAATATGTGCAAGAGGACTAATCATATATAATCAGGCTTTGGGTCTTTTTACAATTTGAGCAATCAATATCGCTTCCGTAACTACTTTATCACCGACATAAACAGTACCCCGCATTTCGCAGATACCTCTTCGTATAGGATGAAGGAGTTCCATCTTTAATATCAGTGTATCGCCGGGGACTACTTTTTGCTTGAATTTACAATTATCAATTTTAAGAAAATACGTATCGTATTTATCTTCTGTATTCCTTGGGATGGCTATAAAGCCGCCTGCCTGGGCAAGTGCTTCAGCAAGCAGCACACCCGGCATTACGGAATTTCCGGGAAAATGACCCTGGAAAAATGGCTCATTATACGTTACATTTTTTATAGCTACTACGTGCGTGTCGGAGAGTTCTATTATTTTATCAACCATTAAGAAAGGATACCGGTGCGGCAAGGTTCTTTCAATGTCATGTATATCAAGCAATGGTGGGATATTAGGATCATATTTTGGAATATCCTGCCGGTGCTTGTACTTCTTAATATGTTCCTTGATTTTTTTTGCAAACTTAATATTAGAAGAATGTCCCGGCCTGTTAGCAATGATATGGGCTTTAAAAGGGAAGCCAACGAGTGCCAAATCGCCAACTACATCTAATAACTTATGCCTGGCCGGCTCATTTGGAAAACGCAGTGTGAGATTGTTAAGAATACCTGCTTCACTCACTTTGACATCCTCTTTGTGAAATATTTTTGAGATGCGGTCCACCTGTTCAGCCGTTACAGGTTTATCAACAACGACTATCGCATTGTTAATATCTCCACCTTTTATAAGATCGTTGGCGATAAGAAGTTCCAGCTCATGAAAAAAACAAAAAGTGCGGCTGGGGGCAATTTCTTTTTTGAAATCTGAAATGTTTTTTAAATCAGCGTGCTGCGTTCCCAACACGGTTGAGTTAAAATCAATCAGTGTGTTAATCCGGTAGCCATCATAAGGTAATGCGACCATCTCCACCTTTTTTACTTCATCAACAAATGTGATATTATGCTGGATGGTGTAATAGATTTTTGCCGCATGCTGCTTTTGAATACCTGCTTTGGAAAGATGCTCAATAAAAAGCTGGGAACTACCATCTAGAATGGGTACCTCTTCACCATCAATTTCTATTAATACATTATCAATAAGCATTCCTGTGAGAGCCGCCATCAGGTGTTCTATAGTGCCTACCCTGGCTCCGTTTGCTTCAATCGTAGTGCTCCGGTTAGTTTCAATTACATTATCAACATCCGCTTTTACAATGGGACTTCCGTTAAGGTCTGTTCTTTGAAAATTGATGCCTGTATTGGGCTCCGCCGGTTTTATACGCATGGTTACTGACTGTCCCGTATGAATACCGGCACCCGAAATAACTACTTCTTCTTTTATCGTATGTTGAAAACTATTCTCTTTAGAATTCATTGGCTCCATGGGTACGAAAGTATGAAAACTATTGCTTGTAAAAATTGCGACAATAAAGTGAATTTTTTAAATTTTTTTATAGAAGACGCCTCAGTCGGCTACTTTTTCATTTATAAGGCGCTCCACAATCTGCTCCAGTTCTTTAATTCTTTTTACCAATTCGGGGAGGTTGCGGTTTAATATCTGGCTGCGAAGCGCATGTGCATAATCGAATGCGGGGGAGCCTGTTACGGCAGTATTAGGAGTTTTAATAGACTTGCTTACACCGCTCTGTGCATTGATCTTACTGCCATCTGCTATATTCAAATGACCCACAATGCCTGCCTGGCCACCAATCATAACATTGTTCCCGATTTTAGTACTTCCGCTTATTCCCGCCTGTGCGGCTATGGCTGTGTTGTTGCCTACTTCTACATTATGGGCAATTTGAATAAGATTGTCGAGCTTCGCTCCTGATTTTATAAGGGTAGAACCAATAGTCGCCCGATCAATGGTCGCATTGGCGCCTATTTCAACGTTGTCTTGCACTACAACATTACCAATCTGCGGTACTTTCTTAAAACTGCCGTCCTGTTGTGGTGCGAAACCAAATCCGTCTCCGCCAATTACAGCTCCGGCATGGATGGTAACATTCTTCCCAATGATACAATCGTGGTGGATTTTTACACCGGGAAATAAAATAGAATCGTCATCAATAGTTGTATTATCCCCAATATAAACTTGGGGAAAAAGTTTTACATTATTCCCGATTTTTACATTGTTACCTATAAAAGTAAAAGCACCGATAAAAATATTTTCTCCCAGGGTGGCAGTAGACGCAATGTAAGCTGGTTGTTGAATACCGCTTAGATTTGCTTTGGCCATTTTCTCATAAGCGCTTAAAATAACTGCAAAAGCAGAATAAGCATCCGGAACACGAATGAGGGTGGCTTCCACTTTTTTTTCAACCTGTTGCGTGGTATTTATTATTATAACCGATGCCCTGGTTGAATATAAAAATTCCTCGTATTTTGGATTGGCCAGGAATGCAAGCTGCCCGGGTTCTGCACCTTCGAGTTTTCCAAAAGATGAAACGGTAACATCAGGATCGCCCTCGATTTTTCCATCTATGATGGTAGATATTTGTGTTGCGGTGAACTCCATTTTTTTCTTTATCTATGTTTGCAGGCGATCAATATTTTTAAAAATTAGATTATTACTGTTTCATATCCGGAAAACAAATGTAAAATTTTTTTACCGTGCCAAATAATGTTTGATTAATTAATGCATTATCCACTGCCGAAATATCTTTTGTTGTGCCATCTTTAAACAGGATGTTAATATGTTCATCATGCGTATTATAAGTTCTGTTTTCTGTTTCACCGGTAAAAACCAAATATCGGGCCTCTTCTTTATTTATGTGAAAAAATCTCATTGCCAATCGTGTTTTTTCTTTCACGAGATTTTCATCTATGACGTTTCCTGAATATTTTACTTTAAGAAGCCGGCGGTTAATGATGCCTTTGCAAAGGAAAGACAAAATTTTATCCGGGTGCGTTGCCCACGTTTTTATTGCACCAAGCACATCATAGTCATCCAGCCTGCAAAAATCATCGAGGTGCTTTTCAAATTCAACTTTCTTGTAGGTAGCATGCAAGAAAAAAGTCAGTTCGGCAGATGATGCATGAGCTTTTACAAGTCTTGCCCTGTTAATTATTTTGATGAGCATTTTTTCTGCACATAAAACGGTTTTATGTAAATAGACCTGCCAGTACATGAGTCTTCGCGACACCAGGAATTTTTCGATAGAGTAAATGGCTTTTTCTTCGACCATCAAATCGCCTGCGTGTATCGTAAGCATTTTAATAATACGATCGTACCCGATTACGCCTTCGCTTACCCCGGTAAAGAAACTATCGCGAATCAAATAATCCATGCGATCTACGTCCAATTGCCCGCTTACCAACTGGTGAAGAAATTTTTTCGGATGGGCGTCTCTAAAAACATCGATAGCCATTTGTAGTTTCCCTGATAACTCCCCGTTCATTTTCTTCATGAGCATTAGTGATATTTCTTCATGACTCATGTTGTTTATTAGCGTGTGCTCCAACGCGTGCGAATAAGGACCATGACCGATATCATGTAAAAGAATGGCAACTTTCGCAGCCTGTTCTTCTTCTGTGGAAATAGAAAATCCTTTTCCTTTTAATTCATTTAACGCATTACACATCAAATGATAGGCCCCGAGGGAGTGATGTAGCCGGGTATGTACGGCTCCGGGGTATACCAACTGAGCAAATGCCATTTGATGAATGCGGCGCATGCGTTGGTAATAAGGATGTGAAATAATTGTATAAACCAGTTCATCATCAATAGTGATAAAACCATACACCGGATCATTAATTATCTTTCTATATGCCATCTATTTCTGATTTGTTAAAATGCTGTTGCTGTGCCGCAAAGGTAATTTTTGGGAAGGGAATAAATTACATTTGTAAGAACACGCCAAATGACAGCAATTAATGGATTGCTTATTGCATACAATGTTTATCATGCCTTTAGGGTAAAAAAAAAATAAATGAGCGCAGCAAAAATTTTATGGGTGGATGATGAGATGGAAAGTTTAAAGTCTCAGATTATGTTTTTAGAAAATAAGGGTTATGAAGTAAAATCGCTAAGCAATGGCTTTGATGCAATAGATTATGTAAAAGAAAATGTGGTAGATGTAGTACTATTGGACGAAAGTATGCCAGGCATTACCGGGCTGGAAACTTTGCAAAAAATAAAAGAAATAAATTCCCAGGTTCCTATCGTTCTCATTACTAAAAATGAAACAGAAAATTTGATGGATGAAGCCATTGGCTCACAAATAACCGATTATTTGATAAAACCTGTAAATCCTAACCAGGTGTGGCTGTCATTGAAGAAAATAATTGACAACAGGAGGTTGGTTGCGGAAAAAACAACTTCTGCTTACCAACAGCAATTCAGGGATTTATTTATGGCGCTTAATAACAACCCGGATTATAACGGCTGGATGGAAATCTATAAAAAACTTGTGTATTGGGAACTTGAAATGAAAAAAAGTGATAGCCCGGAAATGCAGGAAGTCTTTCAATCACAAAAAAGCGAAGCCAATACGGAATTTTTTAAATTTATTTCAAAAAATTATTCCAACTGGGTGACCAATCCTGCTGCTGAATCTCCGATCATGAGTCATAACTTAATGAAGTTTAAAGTATTTCCGCACGTGGAAAAAGGTACGCCAACCTTTTTTTTACTGATTGATAATCTCAGGCTTGATCAGTGGAAAGCTATCCAGCCTATTTTTTCTGAAAATTTTCGAATACATGAAGAAGAAACTTTCTACTCTCTATTACCTACAGCTACCCAATATAGCCGCAATGCGATTTTCGCCGGGTTGCTGCCAATAGAAATTGAAAAGCAATTTCCCATCGAGTGGAAAAACGACGATGAAGAAGGTGGTAAAAATTTATTTGAACAGGAATTTTTTAAGGCGCAGTTAAAAAGACTTCGTAAGGAAGATCTTAAATATTCTTACACAAAAATAACCAACCACCAGGATGCTCAAAAACTCGTGGACAACATGCACAATATGCTGACCAATGATATAAACATTATTGTTTATAATTTCGTTGATATGCTTAGTCACGCCCGCACAGAAATGGAAGTGCTGAAAGAACTTGCGGCAGATGAAGTGAGTTACAGAAGCCTTACCAAATCATGGTTTGAACATTCGCCGTTACACCAGGCATTAAAGAAAATTGCCGATAAAAAATTAAACCTGATTGTAGCAACTGATCATGGAAGCGTACGGGTAAATACACCCCACAAAGTAGTGGGAGATAAGCAAACAACAGCCAACCTGCGGTACAAGCATGGCCGCAATCTTAATTACGATCCAAAAGAAGTACTCGCGTTTCGCGATCCGAGGCAGGCAGGATTGCCGGTTCCGAATGTAAATTCATCTTTTATTTTTGCACGGCAGGATGGATATTTATGCTATCCGAATAATTATAATCAATTTGCCAATTATTACCGCAATACCTTTCAGCACGGTGGAATAAGCCTGGAAGAAATGATTATACCTGTTATTCGTATGACAACCAAAGTGTGAAAACTTTATTGTAAAAAGTTGACTTATTTTTGCCTGAATTAATAAACAAATGAAGTACAATCAGACTACTTTAAAAAAGCTGGAAAATATTTTGGATGATTGTGGGTATATTGTCCGGTATGAACGTGGCTCTTTTCAAAGTGGCTACTGTATTCTTGAAGATAAAAAGGTGGTAGTACTTAATAAGTTTTTAAATCCGGAGGGCAGAATTAATACTTTAATGGATTTAATTCCGTCTGTTAATGTAAACTATGACATGCTAACAAAGGATTCTCAAAAAATGTATGATGAAGTAATTTTGCAAAGCGAAACGCTTCAGAAATAGATAAAATTCTTTCCCGTAAATATCGGATATATTTTTTTTAGCTTTGAATAAGTGAACTATCCCAAAATCAACATCACATTCCTGGGCACCGGCACCAGCGGCGGAGTTCCTATGATTGGATGCAGTTGTTACGTTTGTGCGTCCCCTGACGAAAAAGATAAGCGCTTAAGAAGCAGCATTTTAGTGCAAAGCAAAACCACAACCCTCGTGGTGGATACTACCCCGGATTTCCGTACTCAAATGTTGAGAGAAAATGTAGAAAAACTGGACGCTGTTATTTTTACGCATCCGCATAAAGATCATATTGCCGGACTTGATGATGTAAAAGCCTACAACTATTTCCAAAAAAAACCCATGGATGTGTATGCAAATGACCTTACCCGGCAGGCTTTAGAGAAAGAGTTTTCTTACATTTTTGCAGATAAAAAATATCCTGGTGTTCCCAGTATACATATGCATACTATTACAGATAAAACTTTTATGGTTGGAGACATACCTGTAACGCCTATATTGGTACATCATCTGACTATGCCCGTACTTGGTTTCAGGTTCGGTAAGTTCACATACATTACCGATGCGAACAGGATTGATGACGAGGAAAAACAAAAAATTATTGGCAGTGATACGCTTGTTTTAAATGCGCTACGCAAAACACCGCACATTTCTCATTTTGATTTACAACAAGCAGTTGACCTTGTAAATGAAATGGACATACCCCATGCTTATTTTACGCATGTTAGCCACCAATTGGGCACGCATGAGGAAATAAATAGAGAACTTCAGCCAAACAGGCAACTGGCCTGGGATGGACTACAACTCGAATTCTGAATGTAAACCCGGGACATTATATTTTTCTCCGCGCTTACCTGGGGACTTGTTTCCTGCATTTTATTTAACTATTTTACCATATAAAGTTTGCACATGTGGAAACAGTTCCTGAATGATTATTTTAATTTTACCAGCAAAGAAAGAAAGGGAATCATCTTTATTGTTGCACTAATTTTATTTTTAATTTTTCTTCCGTTACTATTTCCTTTATTAGGTAAACAGGAGCTATACAGCCACAATGAATTTAAAGATCAAATTGATCAGCTCACTTTTGAAAAAACCGACTCAACGAAATTTACAACCTACCCCAAGTATCCTGGTAAGGGATCTTACGGGGATTATGCTGTATCCAAAGAGAAAAATTATCAACCACTAAAAGCAGAAGTTTTTTATTTTGACCCAAATACTACTTCTGCGGGTGATTGGAAAAGATTAGGCGTAACCGATAAAACGGTGCATACCATTCAAAACTATCTTTCAAAGGGCGGTAAATTTTACAAGCCTGAAGATATGGGCAAAATCTGGGGAATTTCCCCGGCGGACGTACAGCGTTTAATCCCTTACGTTAGTATAAAAAAAATTTCGGGGGCCTACACTTCCTTCCCCAATAATGCATACCAAAAAAGCCCGGCTTCGTACGGTGCTAAAATAATTCAGCCCATCGATATAAACCTTGCTGACTCAAGTGCCTACATTGGTTTGCCCGGCATCGGCAGTAAGTTAGCACAAAGAATTATTGCTTTTCGTGAGAAACTCGGCGGTTTTTATACTGTTGACCAGGTGGGTGAAACGTACCTTTTGCCGGATTCGACCTTCCAAAAGATAAAATCGAGCCTGGTCATAAGCGGTAATCCAGTAAGGAAAATAAATATTAATGCAGCTTCGGTAGACGAAATGAAAGCGCACCCTTACCTGAGATATAATGTAGCTAATGCAATTTTTCAGTACCGGCAACAGCACGGCAATTTTAGTTCAGTGGAAGAAATAAAAAAAATCATGCTGGTAACGGAGGATATATACAGTAGGGTAATACCATACCTTTCTATCCAATGAATTTTTATACAATAAATTTTGTTTTAACTTTTGCAAAAGCTAACGACCAATAGTATTTAATTCAGATTAACTTGCATTGGAATAATTACGCCATATGGATTTTAAAAATAGTGAGCTTACGGAGCAGGTTGCTCACACTGCAAAGGACTTTGCCCAACGATATATTAAGCCTCATGTGATGGAATGGGATGAAACCCAGGAATTTCCGCTACATATTTTCAAACAACTCGGATCGCTTGGATTGATGGGAATATTAGTGCCCCAGGAGTTTGGAGGTGCCGGTTTAGGTTACTTCGAATATAGTGCTGCGATCCAGGAAATTTCTAAAGTTTGCGGTTCCATTGGATTATCGTTGGCAGCGCACAATTCACTGTGCACAGGCCATATACTTGCTTTCGCTAATGAGGAACAAAAAAAGCGATACCTGCCAAAGTTGGCGACAGCAGCGTATATTGGTGCGTGGGGATTAACAGAGCCGAACACGGGGAGCGATGCGGGAAATTTACAATGCGTAGCCGAAAGAAGCGGTGACGGGTGGGTGATTAACGGCACAAAGAATTGGATTACTCATGGTATAAGCGGGGATGTGGCAGTAGTGATATGCAGAACGGGGGCGCCGCGTGAAAGGGACAATTCAACTTCGTTTATAGTTCCCCGTGATACCAAAGGTTTTGCCGGTGGCAAAAAAGAAAATAAATTGGGCATGAGGGCAAGCGAGACTGCAGAGATGATTTTTAATGATTGCTATATTCCTGACAGTGCCCGTATGGGGGAAACAGGCGATGGATTCAGGCAGGCAATGAAAGTACTTGATGGTGGCCGCATTTCCATTGCCGCTCTTGGCCTTGGCATGGCAAAAGGCGCTTACGAAGCTTCTTTGCAATATGCAAAAGAAAGGCACCAGTTTGGGAAACCCATCGCGGAATTCCAGGGTATTGCATTTAAGTTGGCTGACATGGTTACTGAAATAACAGCCGCTGAATTATTGATCAGCCAGGCCTGTGAACTTAAAATGCTTGGGGAAAATGTTACGAGGGAATCCGCTATGGCAAAATATTATTCCAGTGAAGTTGCGGTAAGGGTCGCTACGGATGCCGTTCAGATTTTCGGCGGTTACGGATACACAAAAGATTTTCCGGTAGAAAAATTTTACAGGGATAGCAAATTGTGTACGATAGGCGAGGGTACCAGCGAGATACAAAAAATAGTAATAGCGAGGGAAACTTTAAGATAAAAATGTAAAAAGAAGATATCGGCTCTCCAATAAATAATTAATTGTGGGGGTTGCCGTAACCGGGAATTTGTATACCAAAAAATAAAACCCTGTTGGTACAGGGTCCTATCCAGTCGGTTTAGGTAAACTTTTCTTAACTGATTCTCCGAAAGATTACTTTTCAATTCTTCAGGAATGTTTGGCGCATTCCTTTTCAGAGATTCTTAAATTAAATAAATATAGGTGATCGTCTATCGGTTAGCTTTAAAGTATATATATGACAAGACCTTATAATAAAACGCTGCTTTATAAATCAAAAAACCATAATTATTTTTCAAAACCTAAATTGCACTTTTACTGATCATGATATCTATTGCAAAAAAAGAATTACGCCAGTTTTTTAGCAGCCTTACGGGGTATATTACAATAATAATATTCCTGGTGGTAAACGGCCTGTATCTTTTTGTTTTAAAAGACAGCAATATTTTTGATTTTGGGTATGCTACCCTTGACAAATTTTTTGACCTTGCCCCGTGGATATTAATTTTCCTGATCCCGGCTCTGTCTATGCGAAGCATTTCGGAGGAATATAAAACAGGTACGTTTGAAATTTTGCAAACACGTCCTCTTACCAACCGGCAAATTGTTTTGGGTAAATACTTTGCGGTGCTTGCGGTAATACTTATTGCATTGCTGCCCACTTTTCTGTATGTGTTTACCATCCATTCACTATCTGCAGCAGGCGGAATTGACAGCGGGGGTATCGCGGGTTCGTATATAGGCTTAATTTTTCTTGCAGCAGCTTTTGCGGCGATCAGCCTGTGGTGTTCCGCACTGACGTCTAACGCGGTTATTGCATTTTTAGCGGGCGCTTTCGCCTGCCTTGTTCTATACTTCGGTTTCAATGCGATAAGTAAACTCCCGGTTTTTTCAGGGAACGCCGATTTTTATATTGAAATGCTTGGGATTGATTTTCATTACCGAAGCATTAGCCGTGGCGTTGTGGATACCCGTGATATCGTTTATTTTTTAAGTATTATATTTCTTTTCCTGTTTGCAACGCAAAAAAACCTCTCAAAAAAATAGTACCCGTTCACCAATGAAGCCCTTTCCTTTTAAAAATAGAAATAAAAATTGGTGGTGGACCCTGGTCATCGTTGCAATCGTAATTGTGAACTTTCTTGCTTCTGCGGTTCACTGGCGTATAGATCTAACCAATGAAAAAAGATTCACTATTTCTTCTCCTGTAAAAAAAATATTGGGCAAATTAGATAATGTAGCAACGGTTGATATATTTCTGACAGGCGACCTGCCGGCCGGGTTTAAAAATCTTTCTACGTCAGCAGAAGAAATGTTGCAGGAATTTAAAGAATACGCGAACGGCAGAATTAAGTACAGGTTCGTGTTGCCTGATGATCAAATGCCCGGATCAACAAGAACCTACGCCGATACGCTTTCTTCTCTCGGAATAGTACCCATTAATTTAAAAGTACAGTTGAAAGCCGGGGAGCAATCGCAATACGTTTACCCGGCGGCGTTAGTTAATTATAAAGGCAGGATCATTGCGGTCAATTTGTATGCAGGCGCTCAACCTGTGATAACGCCTCCTGAACTGAACAGCGCTGAAGCCATGCTCGAATATAAATTTGCTGATGCTATTTACAAAGTGGTCGAAAATAAAAAACCTATGATTGCCTACTCCATTGGCAACGGGGAGCCTACGGGTATAAACACCTATGACCTTGTTGAAAACGTCTTAAAAAAAAACTATAGCCTCTTTACAATCAATATGGCTAAAGAGCCTGTAATTCCTGATACTTTTAAACTTTTATTGATTGTTAAACCAGCCCTTTCATTT
>JBDTOV010000122.1:0-15932 GCA_039933035.1 Ginsengibacter sp.
AACTTCTTTGGTTCACATATAAACCTGCCAATCTTCCGGATAAAGAATTCGATAATGATATAGCATTTGATTTCTTGAGCTCAGTACCGGTTGTTTGCACTACTGCATTTGTAAGTTCGGATTTCCTTTTAGTACCATAACCTACCACTACTACTTCATCAAGTTTTTTTGAAGTTAGCTCCATGGTAACATTAACCACCCTGGATGAACCCACCGGTATTTCCTGGCTTACGTAGCTAACCGATGAAAATATTAGTACACTATTTTCTCCTTTGACGCGTAAGGTAAAATTCCCCCTTTCATCGGAAACCGTACCATTGGAAGTGCCTTTCTCTAAAACATTTGCCCCACGTATGGCGTTACCGTATTCATCCGATATTTTTCCTGTAATGGCTATATCCAGGAAATTGTAAAGCCCGTCACCATCAATAAAAAAGTGTTCTTCAACACCTTTTACTGGTAAATCCTTATCGCCCGCCAGGAGTGTGTAATACGAAAAAAGTGATAGCGTAAACAGGCAAAAAGTATATTTCATTTTTGAGCCAAAGCCGCTTGGTAAAATACGTGTCATAAAGAGTATTTATTGGTTATTAGAAATTGCTTACTGTAAAATTCGAAGGGTCTGAAAATTATTATTGCCTGTCTCCTATTTTTTTTCGGGAAATTTTAAGATTTAATAAGTCAGCACAAAAAAAATTTGATTTGATTAGTCATAATTTGTCAGTTTTTTAGGCTACCTGCCAGGAGTTTTCAGCAATCACGGGGACGAAACAAAAATGGTAAATCAGTTACATGTTCAAACATACTAACATATTTTCATAATCGGTATTTTTTTTAAGAAAAAATTAAGAAAATAATTATCAACGGCACAACGCTACTTCAAATCGCAATAAATATCTGCGCGTGGTAAGCCGGAATCGCACTATTATACAATCTTTTTTATTGATCAGCGATCATATCTATCCAAATATTAGTTCAATAAATGAAGAAAAATAACCCTCAATAAATTATGTTTTTTGTCGCAGCGGTTTCGTTAAAATACATCCTTGGCAATCCACGTATCAACACATCGGAAAAAGATTTTTTAATTGATTAATGCTTTGTATTTGCCCAGGCCTGTAAGTTTGAAATGGCCGTAAAAAGCACTCCTGCTGAACCACGAAAATTTCCGGAACCCGCTGGTTTACCATTAATTGTATACCATTCAAAAAAACCTTTGTTAGCCAGGACTCTTTCAATAAATGGTGTAAGTTCTGTATAGGCTTCCTGCTCAAACCCATTCCTGGTAAGTTCGTTGACCATTCGTGCACCAAACCAGGTCCAATCCCCTCCATTCTGGTAGCCATAAGGATACATGCCTTTATTCTTAAAAAATCCTTTTGGGTAAGTGGGAAACACAGTTAGCCCAATTGACATGGCTCCGGATGCTTGCACATCTTCCAACATCTTCTCATTTACAGTTTTTATTTCTTTGTTGCTTAACAAGCCCGCTTCAATTGCTACGGCGGTTCCTCCGTGATAATTTATTTTATTTTCATCGAATGAGGCAGGAAAAGGCGAGTCGCTTAAATAAACATGCGGTATGAATTTTTGATATTTAATATCCCACAAATACTTCCGGATATTATCGCGAACGTTTTTGCGAACCTGCAACCAATGATGATTTTCTGGAAATAGTTCAATATAATCATTCAAGGCAATAACCAGCATGGCATTGTCGTAAATATCAATCGCGGGATGGCTGCTACTATCCATAACAACCCCCCAGGGAGTTTCAGGCTGCACGTCGCCCCAATCAACGGTGGTAGCACCATAGATAAGGCCATATTTTTTAGCATATCTCTTCGTCATTAGAAAATTCAACGCATCCGACATCCGGGTTTGGATAGATCGTCCATCAATCATTTCATAAAGAAAAGCAGTGTCTTTTGTTTCTTTCACATATTTATATGTAGCCTGGATAAGAGATGTTTCCTGGTCGGTTTCTACAGTATTTTTATGGCCTTCAAATTCGGGGGCGTTAGCACTATATATATAATCATACCCCACATTAGCATTTTTTTTAGGGATATAACCATCAATAATATTTCCATCTTTTCCCTGCATGAGGAAAAATATTCGAAGTCGCTGCTTAACAGAATCGCGTGGCATCACCAGGCACGAAAGTTGAATGAATGTGTTGAAATCCCTTATCCATACTTCACCATAACTGTTGCCCGCATTAAACCCGGTCTTAAGCAGATCGACAGCCATGGATTTAACGCGGTTTAAAGAACTATCGTTAAGAACTTCTGCTGTTAAACTTTTGGCTGACTGTGCATGTAACTTCGGGCCGCAACATATGGTAACCACGAAAAAGATGGAAGCCAACATTTTTAAAAGCATATCATATTATTTTTAAGAGGTAATTAGTTGATGGAATTTTTTATTCTTCTTTTTCAATTGCCCATGCCTGTTAGGCTTTATTTCTTACGCATTAGTCAACTGCCATTGATGGTGGGGCCGCGTCAGCCCGGCTGCCCCAATTTTCATTTGGCTTATCTCCCATCACTAATGTTAGTTTGCCTCCTTTTACCAATTCATCATGGTAAAACCATGGCTTGTTCAGGGCTGTGCCGTTTAAACTTGCGGATTGGATATACCGGTTTTTATCAGAAACATTTTTAGCTTCTATACTAAAAGTCTTACCGGGATAGTATGCAGGATCCAGGTGAATCGTGATATTATTAAACACCGGGCTTCCAATTTCATAAAATGGTTTTACTGAAGCACCTCCATCCGTTTCAAATAACCCCATGGCACTCATAACAAACCATGCACCCATCTGTCCTTCATCTTCATCGCCCAACCAGGCATTATACGGATCAGATCCGTAATACCTGTTTTGTATTTCCCGAACCCATTTTTGTGTAAGCCAGGGTTTACCCGAATAATTAAATAAGTAAGCGGCCTGCATATTGGGTTGGTTGCCGTGATTGATATAGTAATCCTCCATCCTGTCGCCGGTTGCATTGAAATTTGATTGTACTGATTTTTCAAATCCTTCATTCAATCTCCGGTTAAATTCATCTTTACCAATGAGACCGATGAGCCCTTTAACATTGTGAGGAACAAAAAAAGTGTACTGCCAGGCATTACCTTCTACATACCCGGGGGTACTCATTGCATTGAAGTTGGCTTCCCACTTTCCATTTACATGTTTTGGCCGCATAAATTTTGTTTCAGGATCAAAAATGTTCTCGTAGTTTTTCGCGCGTTTATGGAAGATTTCATAATCAGTGGTTTTGCCTAACGCTTTCGCAAATTGTGAAACACACCAATCGTCATAAGCATATTCAAGCGTGTTCGAAGTAGCACCGGAATCTTCTGGCATGTAGCCTAATTTAATGTATGTATCTAATTGTTCGTTTCCCGCATGGCCACCACAAGGATAATCTATACCCTGTACTGTTTGTTGGTGCAATATGGCATCATACATCAGGTTTACGTCATAATTGCGAATGCCCTTCTGATAGGCCCCGACCATAAGAGGAATTTCATGAGACGCAACCATAATCCCGGAATATTCTATGCCGGCTGCTCCTCTTGACAACCAACCTCCGTGCTTATACATTTCCAGTTCGGACTTCACCCATTCATTGGCAATACCAGGATTGACTAACGTCCATAGTTGGTTAAGATTCCAGAAAGTGTTCCAGAAAGCATCACTTCCCAGCATGGGAGATTTTGGATCATCTAATTTTTGTACGGTTTCGCAAGGATCGCGATATTCCCCGTTTACATCGCTCCACGTAGTACGTGCACAATAGGATCGATACAGATTCGTGTAAAATTTCTTCTTGTTTATTTCGGTTCCTCCGCTTACTTCTATCTTAGCCAGTAAATTATTCCAAACATCACGGGCATTCTTTCTTACGCCGTCGAAATTCCATCCGAAAAGTTTCAATTCAGTTTCCATATTTAGTTTGGCATTTTCTATGCTCACCAAAGAGATGGCCGTCTGCAATAAAATTTTTTCTCCTTCTTTTGTTTCAAAAGTTACATAGGAACCCACATCACCTTCACCTTTTATTTCTGCTGCATCTTTCTTCATGTCTTTTCCTTCCCATCCCCCGAAAGTCTTGAAAGGTTTATTGAAGCGTGCTACAAAATATACGGTGTAGTCATTGAAGCCGGCACTGGTTTGTTTTGAATATCCTTCAATTTGTGTGTCGCTTACTTTCGTGATATTGGCATCAAGCACTTTAAACGGATATTCAGACGGGAACAAGAGATTGAATAATACATTGCCTTCTTTTGTTTCGGGAAAGGTGAGGCGAAAAAAGCCACACCGGGTCGTGCTTGTTAACTCTGTTTTTATTTTATAATTCAACAGTTCAACTGAATAATAACCCGGGGTTGCTATCTCTGTCTTTTTATCTATACGGGAACGATGAAACGCTGTTGATCCTGTGGTAGTCGGTTCACTGGCAGGGTAAATTTTTGGATTGACAAGGCCAACAGTGGGCATAACAGACAGGCCTGCCATTGTCCAGGAATGAATGTGACTGAAACCCGATATGCTCGCAATGGTATACTCATAGCCGCTTTTCCAACCGTTATCCTGGTTGTCAGGCGATAATTGCACCATGCCAAACGGCATGTTTGTCCCGGGATTTAGCATCCAACGTGATTCAGAAGTACCCATCAGCGGATCGGCATAATCTACCGGTTGTTTTTTTTGTGCGCTTGCTGAAAATGTGAGGCTAATAATTAACAAACAAAGCGCATTTTTTTTAATTTTCGCAATCATCATATCGTATTTGATTTAAAATTTTTATTTAGATATAACAGGTGCTCATCGAAGTGAAAGTCGTGTAATAAGTCACCTGTTTCAAACAATCATTCAAATATTTCAATTTAAAACAACATTGTTCAAATGTATGAACATATTTATTAAAGTGTTTATTTTTCTTACAACAGGATGCTTATAAAATGCAGTCTGTAACTCAGAAGGAATATTGCAGCATTATACATTCAGAAAATAATAATTACGTATAGACAAACCTTCCAGTATTTGATTTGGATAATGCGGGTAACAAAGCAGGCCCACCGGTTCATCCTTTTTAGATAAATATTTTTTAGTTTTTTAAATAGCAGCTAATCAACTATTAATTCGTAGGGTTCCACTTTTCAAATCTTATCATTTATTGGTTAGCTATTCCCCAATTTTTATTAGGCTGCGGTCCCATTTTTAAAACAAGTGATCCACCCTTTAATAGTTCCGAAGCAGGAAATTTAAATGAATTTAAGGCACGCCCATTAAGGGTCGCCTGTTGCACATACATATTTTTACGTGAAGCACCTTCGGCCCTGATGGTGAATTTTTTACCACGCCCAAATCTTTCACCTAAATCGATTTCAATCTTTTCAAAAAGAGGACTTCCTATTTCATAGATCGGGTTGGCCCGGCTACCTCCATCTGTTTGAAATAAGCCTATGGATGCCATAATTAACCAGGCACTCATCTGCCCCTGGTCTTCATCTCCCAAATAAGCATTGGCAACCTCGTAGCCATAAAAGCGGTCGAGTATGGAGCGACTCCATTTTTGAGTAGACCACGGCTTTCCCGCCCAGTTGAACAGAAAAGCGAAGTGCATCGATTGCTGGTTGCCCTGTACGACCGGGTAATCCCAATATTGATCGTTCATTCCATTATAACGCCACGGCTCACTTTCGGTAAAGCCCCATTCTAACCTGTCGATAAATTTCTTTTTCCCGATTTTATTTACAAGCGCCGGAACATCCTGCGGAACAAAAAAAGTTAATTGCCATGCATTGCCTTCAACATATTCTTCATTAGCGCCACTTCTAAAAGGATTAAAATCTTTTGTCCATTTACCGTTACTCAACTTCGTATGGCAATACCCGTTAGTATCGATTGTATTCTTCCACCAATAACCGCGGTCATTAAATTTTTTGTAGGTATCCAATTTACCAATAGACTTTGCCAATTGGCCGACCGTCCAGTCATCAAAAGAATATTCCATTGTGTTTGAAAAACGGCCTTTATCTGATGGTACATATTTATGCTGTTCATATTCAACGAGATCCCTGTTTCCTGCAAAACCAGTGAATACTTTTTGTGCCGGCGTTGTTTGCATTTTTACTGCAGCGGCTAACACTTTATTTACATCAAAGCCCTGGATGCCCATTTGGTATGCGGATACCATCAGGGGGATTTCGTGTTCAGCAACCATAACAGGAACATAGTTCATCCCTGCCGGCCCTTTTGCCAACCAACCATATGCATCATACATAGCTAATTGCGAATTCACCCAACGGTTACTCCATTCAGGCGTAAGGAGGTTCCACACCTGGTTTAGATTCCAGAAGGTGTTCCAAAAAGCATCACACCCCAATGCCACATCATCTTTATTCTTTAATTTATGAACGGCTCCATCCGTTCCACGCCATTCACCATTGGTATCACTCCAGGTATTCCGGCTACATAAAGAGCGATACATCGAATTGTAAAAACGCATTTTCTCCAACCTGTTTGTTGAGGTAATTTTTACCCTGTCGAAAATATCGTTCCAGGCATACAGTTGGTTCTGCCGAACTGCATCAAAACTCCACCCGAACGGATTGGTGATCTCGGTTTTTAAATTCACCACTGCATCGTCAATACTTACCAGGGATATACCTGAACGCACCTGTACTTTGGGGCTTTTCTTTCCATCAAACTCAACAAACAAACCGGCGTTTTTAATGTCCATCGCTTCCAGGCTGTCACCATATTGAATCTTGTCATTAACCCAGCTTCCCATATTTTTTATCGGCTGGTCAAATTCTATAACGAAATAAAGCGTATAGTCCTGTGACGCATCATGGCTCCATACGCCCGGCGAAAGCTGGTGTGAGAAACCCTCAATTCTATGGTCACTTACTTTTTTCACTTGTACATTCTTCAATTGATAATCATATTCTGCCGGTATATGCAAGTCAATTAAAATACGCGAGCTATCGCGGTCAGGTGGAAAAGTAAAGCGTTCAAATCCACAACGAGTGGTTGCAGTTACTTCTGCTGTAATGTCATAGTCGGTGAGCTGTACTTTATAGTAGCCAATAGGCGCCTCCTCAGTTTGCTTGTCGATACGGGAGCGATAGCCGCCGGCGGCATTGTGTTCATCACCTATTTGCGTTTGCAATTTCCCGTTGGATGCAAAAATCCCCAGACCCCCCATGGTCCATTCGTGTATATGGCTAAATGTTCCTACACTTTCATAAGTCGGCTGATAGCCAGCCTGCCAGCCTGCATTTTGATTATCCGGGCTCATCTTTACCATACTAAACGGCATCCATGGTCCCGGAGCAATCATCCAGCGGGAATGGGCTGTACCTAAACGCGTATCGACATAATCCGCCAGGGTTTGTAACTTTTGTTTCGACCTGGTTACCACGCCTTCGTCGATCACCTTCCCATTTTCTAATATGGTATACTTGCTTTGCACCGGACTTGTAACAGCCGGCATCGGTACCTCCAATTCATAATGTCCTTTTTCTAAGATCTCATTAAAAATAACCTGGCCATCAAGCACAACACTGAGTTTGGGAGTGCCCTCCAGGTATTCCGCGTTGATTAGCAGAGGCTGAAACTTTCCCTCATCAGTTGCCAGTTCATAACCGGCAGGCCTTACTTCCCGGACAAACATTTGCCCCGGCTTGTTTACAATTACTCCTTGAGGCCCTGCAAGGCTTACCTGGTCAAACATGATCCAGCTACCTTCCACAACAGTTATGGTAACATCATTGCCTCCATTTTTTATGATATGCTGCCTGATGGGAATTTCAATTGTTTCAGGCGTAGCCGTCGACAGGTCCCCTGTGAGAGAAGCAGTGTCCACAATTGGTTCATCTAATCGCGGGTACACTTGCTTGTTAGCATGATAAGCCGCCGATCCCAATTGAATTTTTTCGTCCTGGCCGTTGATGCATACTTTAATAAGTGGAAGGAATTTTTTCGCATAATCCAGCACTTTGATAATTAATTTATAATCCCCGTTTGCCGGCACGTCGCGAAGGCCAAATAAAATATTTACCTGGTTCGTTCTCCATCCAGCCGTCGGCCAGGTGCCACCCCAGGTATCGGCGGGGCCTGGAATTATGTATGGGAAATCTGTTTTCACTTTTGAATATCCCACTAAAAAATATTTGTCTTCATAGCCAAAATCTTTCCCGACAAAATTTTTATATCCCTTAGGAGCCAGCGCAAATTCAGATGCTGATTTATCCGCTTTTCCCACATTCCAGATTGCAGCTTCCATAGTTTGCGAAATACTGCATGATGTTAGTGCTGCAGCGAATAAATAAGTTAGTAAAATTTTCTTTTTCATTTTATAAATTAATTTGGCAGCGTGCTGTGAACTTTTCGAAATCGTATATTGCTCAGGCCGGATTTTTAAAGACTACAATAGATATGTTTGAATGTGCGAACATAGCAATTATTTAATACAATTAACTTTGAATTTATTAATGGCGAAAGCATCTTTTCAAACTTACCTACCGGGCGTTAAAGACGTTGATAAAAACATTTTTACATATTGAAGGTTTAGGATATGTCTTCTATAAAAAAGGAAAAGGACAATTAGCCGGCGTAAAAGAACCGTAATCTGCAAAAACAACATAAGCAAAATTTATCTTGTTCAAATGTCTGAACATTTAAAAGTTTGGTATACTTTTATGCTTCCCGAAACGTTGTAAACATGGTTTCACTGAACTGTGGGATCCTGTATATTAATTAAGAAAATTTTCTGAAATCCGCATGGGGGTTGTGATTGCTTTAACAAATCCCGTAAAACATCATTAATCGAAAGCACAGCATCATAAGCAAATGAGCCAATTGAAGAAATCAAATTTTGACAAGTTTCCCAGAGTACCTATTGAGGGTCATACCTGCACCGTTGGATGGCAGCATATTACCCGTAAACTCCGGGATATTATTAACGAAAAATCGGGTGAGAAAATAATCATTGCTATTGAATGTTATCATGGCGTGTATACCGGTGAGATAGCAGAACAATTGCAGAAGAATATTCCCTCTGCTACATTGTTTGAGGCATCAGCGGCCATGCGCACTAACGAAGAGATTGAAAAAATGGTTTACCCTTTTGTAACCGACGATCCTGTGTTTGGTTACATGGCACCATTGGACCTCGCGGATTTTTTTGATGCAAAAAAAATAGCCAGGTTACAAAATGAAGTTCACAGGGCGGAGAAGGGGATTTGCATAGTGCTTGGAATCGGTGCTACATTTGTATCACCAATGCCCGACCTGCTTCTGTATGCAGACATGCCCCGTTGGGAAATACAGCTGCGGTTTAGAAGTAATAGCGTTAGTAATATCGGTATTGAAAATCCAAATGCTGAATTTTCGTATCAATACAAAAGAAGCTTTTTTGTTGATTGGAGAGTTTGTGACCGCCACAAAAAAAGTATAATGGGGCGTTTGGACTATGTTATAGATACCACCATTCCCAGAAACGCTAAGATGATTTCAGGAAAAGCCTTACAGGATGCCTTGAGGAAAACCGCAACCAGACCATTCCGTGTCGTCCCATTCTTTGACCCCGGCCCATGGGGAGGACAATGGCTTAAAGAAGTTTGTGACCTTGACCGTGAACAGCAAAATTTTGCATGGGGTTTTGATTGTGTCCCTGAAGAGAATAGCTTATTATTTTCATTTAATGATATTTTGTTCGAAACACCTGCTATCAATCTTGTTTTTGCGCAACCGGAAAAGTTATTGGGCAAAAAAGTATATGAAGCTTTCGGCACGGAGTTCCCTATTCGTTTTGATTTGCTTGACACAATGGGTGGCAGCAATTTAAGCCTGCAGGTGCATCCGTTGAAAGGATATATCCGGGAAAAATTTGGCATGGCCTATACGCAGGATGAGAGCTATTATATATTAGATGCAAAAGATGGCGCATTCGTTTACCTTGGTCTCAAAGAAGAAATCGTTCCGGAAAAAATGGTACACGAATTAGAAAGGGTACAGGACACCGGGGGTGATTTTGATGCAGAGAAATACGTGGAGAAATGGCCGGTGAAAAAAAATGATCACATATTAATACCGGCCGGAACTGTTCATTGTTCCGGCGCAAATACAGTTGTGCTTGAAATAAGCGCTACACCTTACATCTTCACATTCAAACTTTGGGACTGGGGAAGAATGGGACTGGATGGAAAGCCCCGGCCCATATCCATTGATCACGGCAAGCAGGTAATACAGTGGGACAGGACGGCCAGGTGGACAGAAGAAAATATTATTAACCGTTTTGAAAAAATAAGCGAAGGAGAAGGCTGGTGTGAAGAACGAACCGGCCTTGATGCAACATCTTTTATAGAAACACGCCGGCATTGGTTTACTGAAAAAGTGATACACAATACGAATGGGGATTTTAACGTGCTCAACCTTATTGAAGGCAGAGAGGCGATTGTAGAAAGCCCGGGCGATGCATTCGAACCTTTTATAATCCACTACGCGGAAACTTTCATAGTTCCGGCTGCTGTGGGTGAATATTCCGTTCGCCCCTATGGCGAAAGTGAAGGATGTGCGTGTGCTACCATTAAGGCCTATGTAAGAACGCAAAACTTAATTGATTATCGCATTAATTAAAAATATGAACAGTACAGTAAATAAATGGTATGTGTATAAAGCTACCATTGTTGCCGCAGTGGGTGGTCTTTTGTTTGGCTACGACACTGCAGTGGTTGCCGGTGCAATAGGCTTTATACAAAAGAGATACGATCTGTCATCAACGATGGTTGGCTGGGTTGCTTCGTGTGCGCTTATAGGTTGTATCGTGGGTGCCATGTTCGCCGGTAAGTTAAGTGACAGGATCGGCCGTAAAAAAGTATTGATTTTGTCTGCGATACTCTTTGCCGTATCATCTCTTGGAATCGCTTTTCCGATGAGTCTTAACTGGTTTGTATTTTTCCGCCTGATCGGCGGGCTGGGCATTGGCATTGCATCTATGCTGGCGCCCATGTATATTTCTGAAATAGCCCCTGCAAAAATCAGGGGCCAGTTGGTTTCTATAAACCAGCTTGGAATTGTATCGGGTATCTTACTCATTTATTTTGTAAATGCCACCATAGCGGGTTGGTATGACGAAGCATGGAATATTTCAACAGGTTGGAGATGGATGTTTGGCTCCGGAGTATTTCCTTCAATCATTTTTTTAATACTGCTCTTCTTCGTTCCTGAAAGCCCGCGCTGGCTTGCTCAAAAAGAACGGTGGGACGAAGCGGAATTCATTCTTTCAAAAGTGAATGGTGCGCAAAAAGCTAAAACTGAACTGGAAGAAATCAAAGCCGCATTAAATATTGAAAAAAGTTCCTTCTCTGATATTCTACAACCGGGTATCCGGAAAGCACTAATTATAGGAATCATCCTGTGCGTTTTTTCGCAGGTAACCGGCATTAATGCCATAATGTACTATGCCCCGGAAATTTTTAAATCAACCGGTGACGCTTCAGGTTCCGCTTTAATGCAGACAGTGTTGGTCGGAGTTATCAATGTTTTGTTTACGCTTGTTGCTATTAAGTATGTTGATAAATGGGGACGACGAACCTTACTATTAATTGGCTGTTCCGGAATGGCGATTTGCCTTGCGATTGTCGGAAGTGCTTTTTATTTTGGCTTTGCCCAGGGTTATCTCGTACTCATTGCCATTCTTGCCTATATTGCCTTCTTCGCTATTTCACTGGGGCCACTGGCGTTCGTGGTTATCTCAGAAATATTTTCTAACCGTAACAGGGGAATGGCTATGTCGGTATGCATATTTTTTTTATGGGCATCTGTTTACCTGGTATCTCAAACCTTTCCGATGTTACTGGATTCAATCGGCAGCGCATTCACTTTTTGGATATACATGGTAATGGCGGTAATCGCATTTGTATTTGTATTGAAAATGATTCCTGAAACAAAAGGAAAAACATTGGAAGAGATAGAACTGTATTGGCTGCCACCGGGTAGAGTGGATAATAGTCATACACCGCCTGTCATACAGATGAAGCAAAGAGAACCATAAAATTAATTTCCGCCCGGCTACCATCATGAATGCAGATGAGAAAAACCGGGTCACTACAACAAAAGGCATTATTGTAATGTATCGCAGGAAAGTAACGAATGACTAAAAAACGCATGGGCATTTAAAATATTCTTGTCCGGCTATTACAATTGAATCCAGGGTATGCTTTCAACAATTCTCACTTTGAAATCATATCCTTAAAAAATATAAAATGAATTACCAGAGATTGCTTGTACTCATTTGCTTTTCGACAATTAGTTTAACAATGGTGGCCGGACCCAATAACATTGCGCCTTCCGCAAAAGTTACGGCCTCTACTACCCTGTCAGAAAAATGTAAACCTGCCAACGTTACTGATGGAATGATCGGTATTGATGGAAAAGGTGAATGGGCTTGTGAAGGTATTACAACAGATTGGGGTTATGTAAGGTTTCCCTGGATACAGTTAGATTGGGAACAACCACAAATGGTAAATAAGATCTTACTTTTTGACCGGCCTAATATGAGTGATCATATTGCAAGTGGCAAACTATTATTTAGTGACGGCAGTGTAATTTGGGTTGATGAAATTCCAAACGATGGCACAGCTAAGCTGGTAAATTTTGCAGCTAAAAATATTACCTGGTTCCGCTTTATTACAACTGATGGCAAAGGTAAGGACCTTGGTTTTTCCGAGATAGAAGTGTTCCCTGCTAACTCAGACAAGTCAGATTATATTTCATGGGTTGATCCGTATATTGAGACCAATCGTGGCCGGTATATTTTTTTTATTACCGGGCAAACCCCCTTCGGAATGGTGGGCGCAGCGCCGCTTACAAGAAATAAAAATCAGAATGGGGGCGGCTATAATTATAACGAAAATGAAATACTGGAATTCAGCCAGATCCACAACTGGATGATGTCTGGCATTGGTATCATGCCCGCACTTGCTACTACCGATCCCATCCATGGAACGGATAGCTGGAAATCAAAATTCAGTCATGACGATGAAATTGTTCAGCCGGGTTATCAACGGGTGTATCTAAGAGATCCGAAAACCTGGGTTGAACTTACCGCTACCGAACGGGTAAGCTTTTATAGGTTTACGTATCCTACGGATATGACTACCCGGTTGATCATTAACCTTGGCGGCTACATCAGCAATAGCACCATGGCCAATGCGGATATTAAAAAAATAACCGACCGGGAAATTGAGGGTTCTTTCAGTTCCATAAAAAGATATTGGGGCGGCCCAAAGGATGTAAAAGTTTTCTTTGTGATACAACTGGATAAACCTTGTAAATCGCTCAATGGCTGGCAGGGTTTACGCCTATTTTCAAATTTGGAGAATATTAAAGGTGATAGCGCAGGAATTGCAGCAGATTACGAAGTGAAAGCCGGCGACCAGATCAGGATGAAGATTGCCATATCTTATACAAGCATAGAAAATGCAAGAGAAAATTTACATACAGAATGCACTACATGGAACTTTGATGAAGTAAGAAATGCTACGCAAAAAATATGGAATGAGTGGCTGGGGAAAATTGATGTGAAAGGAGGAACAACAGAACAAAAAACAAAATTTTATACGGACCTCTGGCATACGCTGTTGGGCCGTCATAAGATCAATGATGTATCAGGCGATTATCCCGACAGGACAACCGGCAAGCGGGAAGGAAATTTCACAGATGCTGTTTTCAAAGTAAAAACATTGCCAAAAGACAGTAACGGAAAGTTGAAGTACAACATGTATAATTCAGATGCTTTCTGGCTTACGCAATGGAACCTGAATATATTGTGGGGGCTTGCCTGGCCTGAAGTAGAAGACGAGCTATCAGCCTCGCTGATACAATATGCTGATAATGGTTACCTTCTTCCGCGTGGCCCGAGCGGGGGTGGCTACTCTTATATTATGACGAGTTGCCCTGCTACCAATCTCATCACCAGCACTTATCAAAAAGGATTGCTTACCAAAGTGGATAAGTTGCATGCCTTTTCTATTATCAAACAAAATCATTTGCCAGGTGGAATGCTTGGCAGTAAAGAAGATATTAATTTTTATACAAAAAATGGTTGGTGGCAAAACAATGCCGGCATCACCATTGAAGCAACTTTCCAGGATTATGCGATTGCACAAATGGCGCAAAGCCTAGGCAGGAAAAATGATTATACGTTCTTTGCTAAAAGATCCGAAGGATGGAAAAAATGTTTTAACCCGTCGCAGGGATTATTATTTCCAAAAGATAAGGCTGGGAAGTTTTTGCACAACGATCCTCTAAGCGGCGCCGGCTGGATAGAAGCCAATGCCTGGCAGGGAACATGGGGTGTATCCCAGGATATACAAGGTTTGGCAAAATTGATGGGTGGCAATGATAGTCTTTGCAATAAATTAAATTACGCCTTTGAAAAAGCTGCACCTGACGATTTTGTTTTTGCTTATAATGATGGCTATGTTAGTTATGCAAATCAGCCGGGCCTGTCCAATGCGCATGTATTTAATTATGCAGGCAAACCGTGGCTGACGCAGTATTGGGTACGACGGGTGCAGGAACAAGCGTATGGCGGTGTAACTCCTGACCTGGGCTACGGTGGTCACGATGAAGACCAGGGCCAGATGGGATCGTTGAGCGCATTGATGTCAATAGGTTTGTTTAGTTTAAAGGGTACTGTTTCACAGGATCCTGTTTATGAAATTACCAGTCCTGTGTTTGATGAAATTACGATCAGGCTTGATCCTAAGTATTATAAGGGCAAGCAGTTCGTTATAAAGACATACAACAACTCCAAAGAAAATTATTACATACAGAAAGCACTATTGAATGGCAAGCCGTTAAATAAATACTGGTTCACACACAACGAATTTTCGCAGGGTGGCAGGCTGGAAATCTGGATGGGACCGCAGCCCAATAAATTATGGGGAATAGGAAATTGAGCATGAAGCACCGATGTCAATAAAAATAATTTCACATGGCTCGGATTGTGGTAACTGATACAGACCAGTAAGCTTTTAATAATTCATTGACAAGGTTGTGCTGAGTTAACAATAAATAAATTATTTTCTTCCTTTTTATTAATGCAGGTTTCACGACCTCTTCTTAATTTTAGCCCAATTAACAAGACAGGAGAAGTAAAGACAATGAAAAAACAATTTTCAGTTTATTACGGCACCTAAACGTGTATTTGTCATTTTTATTAACAAATTGTAAGTAACTGGCAATGTTTTTGAAGTTATGTCTATTGAAATATTTTTCAATTTTTAAAACACATAGACATGAAAATGAAAAGCGCAACCATATTATTGCTTACGGGTATAGCTATTGGCACCATTACAGGATTACTAATTGCCCCGGATGAGGGAGTAAGAACCCGTAAGAAATGGATGAAAAAGGCAAAGAAGTATAAAAAGGCTGTGGGAGATAAGGCTTCAGACTATAAGGAGAAGGCCGTAGACCTGAAGGACAGTATCGAGAATGCGGCTCATGATATTAAAAAAAGATTTTCCTAAAAAATATTCCATTAATTTCTACAATTGTGGTAATTCTTTCCCAATGGGAGGATTACCATTTTTTTTGCCTGTTACATATAGAATATTTTTTAATACCTCTTCGTTTAGGCAAGAGCGTTAGCAACCAGGCAGACACGGGATCATTTGGCGACGGGCAAATAGTATTTAAACGAGCCTGTAGTTTTTTTAAATTTCCAACCGGTAAAACTCTCCTGATACGACAAATGCATGTAGGGGAAACAATTTCATTGATCAATGCATTTATGCTAAAATGACTGAATAATATGCCAACCGTTTATTTAAAAATACCCCTTATATGTTCTTATTTGCAGATATCCCGCTTTCCTGCAGAATCGCAGGTAATCTTTTAT
>JBDTOV010000123.1:0-15438 GCA_039933035.1 Ginsengibacter sp.
ACAACATTATTGCGTTGCAGGCTTTCGTAACGGCTGGTAATGTTTACTTCTTTATTAGCAACCATATCCTCCACCACTTTCCGGAACATTAAATTTATCCTGGGTTCCATACGGAATCCAAGGCGAAACTCAACTCTTATTACTTCATTAGGAATAATGGTTTCTACGGTGTAATCGCTCGTATAAGGATCATCTTTGGTATCCACATGTACAAACCAGTAAATATCTGCACGTTTAGGCTTCCTGTTAAGGATGGAGTAAACGATTTTATGCTCAATTTCTTTTGGATTGTTAGCGCTGGTTAAGTAAACCAAGTGAGTAGCATATTTTGGAATGGTTTGGTCATTGCTCAATTCCTGGATAGTTGGCAGGTATTGTTCCAGTCTTACGAATTCTACATACCGGTTTTTTATTTTTCGCGCCCGGAACCATACAAACATTATAGTGAATAAACCACCACCTACAATCAAGGTAACAAATCCTCCGTGAGGAAATTTATCGAGATTGGCAAATAAGAAGCTCAACTCAATAGCTAGATAGACTATCAGGTACAAATAGATAAAAAATTTGGGCGTTCGGCGCGACACGAGAAAATTAGCAAACAAAAGAGAAGTAGCCAGCATACATAAAGTAATCGCAAGGCCGTATGCGGCTTCCATGTTAGACGAAGTTTGGAAATAGATAGTAATGCCCGCGCAACCCAGAAACAACATCGTATTTATCCCGGGAATATATAATTGCCCTCTTTCTTCTGTTGGATAATTTATTTTCATTTTTGGCCACAGGTTTAGCCGCATACTTTCACTTATGAGGGTAAATGACCCACTGATAAGAGCCTGGCTGGCAATAATGGCAGCAACGGTCGCGATTACAATTCCAATTATTTTAAAACTCTCCGGCATAATACCGTAAAAGGCATTGAACCCTTTGTCAATTGTTTCCTTGGTAAAAATTTTACCAGTGTGATTTGCCAAAAGCCATGCGCCCTGGCCGAGATAATTAATAATTAAAGCTGACTTTACATAGATCCATGAAAAGCGAATATTGTCTCTGCCGCAATGGCCAAGGTCGCTATACAATGCTTCTGCACCTGTGGTACATAAAAATACGGCACCCAAAATCCAAAAGCCACCGGGATAAATGGTTAATAATTTTATCGCATAATAGGGATTAAACGCTTTAAAAATATACAGGTCATCAAAAATATGTACCGAGCCTAAAACGGCCAGCATTAAAAACCAGGTAAACATGATAGGCCCGAACATCTTACCTATAGAAGCAGTGCCAAATTGCTGCGCAAAGAAAAGCGCTATTAATATGGCGAGTACAATATATACAATGGTGGCATCGCCAATGTTGCTAAAAAATTGGATCTGTTTAAGGCCTTCAATTGCTGAAGTAACGGATATGGGTGGGGTGATCATGCCATCAGCCAACAGGGAAGCGCCGCCAATGATGGCTGGAAATACGAGCCACTTTCTTTGCCTTCTCACCAAAGCATATAATGAAAAAATACCACCTTCACCCCTGTTATCGGCTTTTAAAGTGAGTATCACATATTTTATGGTGGTTTGCAGGGTCAGCGTCCAAATGATACAGGATAAGCCACCCAATATAAGTTCAGGTGTGATGATTCTATCCCTTATAATTGCATTTAAAACGTAGAGTGGTGAGGTCCCGATATCTCCATAAATAATTCCTAAGGCAATAAGTAACCCTGCCCCCGTTACTTTATTGAGATTTTTGCTCACGGCTCAAATTTAAGTTCTTAAACGAAATGCCATACAACATTGTATGCCTTTTTTTTAAAATATCTGCAAATGTAGAGCGAATCGTGATACTTACAAGTAATTCTTCTTACGGCGCCCTTTATAAAAGAGGACTGCAAATACCGGCAAAAAAATATTGGTACTGAATAATAACTCATTCCGGTAATGCCAGTTTAATATGCCGGTATTCATGTAAAAGGAAAACTTGGATAGTTCATTAAGCGAATAATTTTCCTCGTTAAAATAAAAAAATCCCCTCCAAAATTATGGGCGGGGATTTGGTATCGTAAGGGAGTAGAAAAGTCTCCTATAGTGCTATTTGTTTTTCATTCATCATTTTCCTCAAATTAATGAGGCCATAACGCATACGTCCAAGAGCAGTGTTGATGCTACAGTCGGTTAATTTGGCGATCTCCTTAAAACTAAGATCTGCATAATGCCTCATTACAATTACTTCCCTTTGATCTTCCGGAAGCATTTCAAGTAATTTTCTTACTCTTTCATGGCTTTGCACCTGGATCATTTTTTCATCTGCTCCGGCTTCTGCAAAATTAATTACTTCGAAAATGTCGCGGTCATCGCTGGTTTTAATGGAAGGGCTGCGTTTAATTTTTCTGAAATGATCCACACATAAATTGTGTGCAATGCGCATGGCCCACGGTAAAAATTTTCCTTCATCGGTATATCGTCCGACATTAACGTTGTCAATTACTTTAATAAAAGTGTCCTGGAAAATATCTTCGGCCAGGTATTTGTCTTTTACCAGTAAGTAAATTGAGGTGTAAATTTTGTCTTTGTAACGATATACAAGACTGGATAAGGCGTCAGCGTCACCATCAAGGTAAAGGTGGATCAATTGCTGATCGGAAAGGGCATTCAGGGGTTTCATAATCATGACGATTTTTGATTTGGGATATTGTGTAAGTCTCGCCAATTATGAAGAAAATCATGTATGAATCTTTTGCGAAGCGCAGAGGTTCTTCAATCTTTCTGGATAATTGGAACACTAAAGTTAGTTCAATAAATAGGATTTCCGAATGTTTTGGTAATGTTTTATGGGAATGGGGCAAAGTAGAGTGGTAGTACGTATCAATAATAGTAAAATTACGTTTCGTTATATTTGCATTCCATAAATGAGCACAATAAAAACTTCCGCAAAACCTGCGTTGACCCAATTGAAAGCACCCTACGGCAATAATATTTTTATAAAAGGAGCCAGGGTTCATAATCTTAAAAATATTACCGTAGAAATTCCGCGTAATAAACTTATTGTAGTAACGGGCGTTTCCGGCTCAGGTAAATCTTCCCTGACAATTGATACATTATTTGCTGAAGGCCAGAGAAGATATGCAGAAAGCCTTAGCGCTTATGCAAGGCAGTTTATGGCCCGCATGAACAAGCCGGATGTTGATTATATAAAAGGATTGTGCCCCGCGATCGCGATCGAACAAAAAATAATCACGCGCACGCCACGGTCAACCGTGGGCAGCATGACCGAAATTTATGACTACCTGAGGTTGTTATTCGCGAGAGTGGGAAAGACGATCTCACCGATTAGTGGAAGGGAAGTAAAGAAAGATGATGTTAATGATGTAGTGAATACGATTGCCGGCCTTACAAAAGGGGATAAGGTATTGTTGCTGGTTGCCTTCAGGCAGCAACACAACAGGGACGTAAAGGAAGAACTGAATATTTTAATGCAAAAAGGCTTTTCAAGAATTTATGTGGACGGAACCATTACAAGGATTGAAGATATCCAGGATAAAAAAACACTGGCTTCATTCTTTACTCATAAAACCACTTACGTACTTATTGACAGGCTTTTGATAAAAGATTTCGATGAAGATGACAGGCATCGTATAGCCGACTCCGTTATTACTGCTTTTTATGAAGGGGAAGGAGAAGTAACACTGGAAATTAATGGCACGAAAATCCTTCATTTTTCCAATAAATTTGAGCTGGATGGAATAAAATTTGAAGAACCGGTTCCTAATTTATTCTCATTCAATAACCCTTATGGGGCATGCCCGGTTTGTGGTGGTTTTTCTTTAGTGCTGGGCATTGACCCGGACCTGGTGATTCCTGACAAAAGACTAAGCGTATATGAAAATGCCGTTGCTCCATGGCGTGGGGAAAAAATGGGGCTATGGAAGGAAAAGCTAATTCGGGTGGCCCATCATTTTGATTTTCCTGTTCACAAACCAATCATAGACCTTACTACTGCGCAGTACAATTTACTTTGGACAGGCAATGAATATTTTTCGGGCCTCAATGAATTTTTTAAAGAAGTAGAACAAAATTTATACAAGGTTCAGTACAGGGTTTTATTGAGCCGCTACCGGGGCCGCACGCTGTGTCCTGAATGCCACGGATACCGCCTTAGAAAAGAAGCCTTGTATGTAAAAGTGAATCATGCAAATATTGGCGAGCTCTGTGAAATGCCGGTGAAAGATCTTCAAAAATGGTTTTCTGAAATTGAATTGTCCGATTATGATAAAACGGTTTCAAAAAGAATTTTGATTGAAATTAATAACCGGCTTCAAACGTTGTTAGATGTTGGATTAGGCTATTTGACACTAAACCGGCTGGCCAATTCATTAAGTGGTGGCGAAAGCCAGCGAATTCAACTTACCAGGAGCCTGGGAAGTAACCTTACCAATTCGTTATATATTTTGGATGAGCCGTCCATTGGCCTTCACTCAAGAGATACTGAGCGCCTGATTGTTGTATTAAAAAATCTTCGTGATCTTGGCAATACGGTCGTCGTGGTGGAGCACGATGAAATGATGATGCGTGAAGCCGATCATATCATTGATATGGGCCCGCTTGCCAGCCATCTCGGTGGGGAAGTAACTGCGGAGGGTGATTATGAGGCTATTATTAATAGCCCGAAGAGCCTTACCGGAAAATACCTGAAGGGAGAATTTACCATTCTACCACCAAAGCATACTCGAAAATGGACCCGTTCGATAACGTTGCATGAAGCACGCCAGAATAACCTGCGTAACATTGATGTGGTATTTCCATTAAACGTCCTGTGCGTAATAAGTGGCGTAAGTGGCAGTGGTAAAACCACATTGGTAAAACAGATTTTATACCCTGTTTTAAAAAAGCTAAAAGGGGAATTTGCAGAAAAAGCAGGACTAAGTAAAGGCCTTAGCGGCGACCTGGACTATATCACCCAGGTAGAAATGATTGATCAAAATCCAATAGGAAAATCTTCACGAAGCAATCCCGTTACTTATATAAAAGCGTATGATGAAATACGGGAGCTTTTTAGTAAACAACCCTTAAGTAAAATGCGTGGTTATTTGCCCAAGCATTTTTCTTTTAATGTTGATGGCGGCCGTTGCGATGCATGCAAGGGGGAAGGTGAACAGGTAGTAGAAATGCAATTTCTTGCGGATGTTCATTTGGTTTGTGACGTGTGCGGGGGAAAGCGGTTCAAACAGGAAGTACTTGAAGTACAGTACCATGAAAAAAATATTTATGATGTATTGGAAATGAGTGTTGATGAAGCCATTGATTTTTTTGGAAAAGAAAAAGAAACTGTTAAAATGAATGAAGTACCCGGTATGGATGTTGCAAAAAAAATTCAACCATTAAGTGATGTGGGTTTGGGGTATATAAAACTGGGACAATCTTCTGACACACTTAGCGGCGGAGAGGCACAGCGGGTAAAGCTGGCATCCTTTCTTGGAAAAGGAAAGGGGCAGGGAAATCTTCTTTTTATTTTTGATGAGCCCACTACGGGCCTTCATTTTCATGATATCAAAAAACTGCTGTCTTCTTTTAATGCGCTTATTGAACAGGGACATTCCATTATTGTGATAGAGCACAATACAGATGTAATAAAATCAGCAGACTGGGTAATTGATCTTGGCCCCGAAGCTGGTGATGGCGGAGGAAATCTTGTGTATGCCGGTATTCCTTCCGGGTTAAAGAAAGTGAAAGAAAGTTATACAGGAAAGTACCTTGATTAATCGGTATCGATAGTTTGTTAAACTGCCGGATTTTTATAAATACTAGACTTCCCAAACTGTGACAACCTTCTTTTCTATCTTAACCTGTTGCTTTCTTTAATTAATTTGGAATCTTTGTAAATTCCTCTTGCCGCAAAAATGAGAAATACAATTACCAACAGATGCAGTGCAGACCAGAGACTAAAATTGCCCGTAGAAAATTTACTCGTTTGTTTTATGTAAAGAAAAATAATTAAACATTCCAACACAATGGTGAGGAGAATGATACGTGTTTGAATTGTTCTGTTTTTGAACAAAAAAATATTGATAAGAATACCTGTACCCAGGGCACTGGTAAGAACAAGCAGAAAAAAATTATCAGTTGCCATTACTGCATGATACGTATTATCTGCTGCAATGGTACCGCTATAGAAGGAAAATTTTAGCGTAAGGAAAACGGCGGCTGCAGCCAGGATCATCCATATAGTTTGTACACGCTGTATCATGAGCTAAAATTTATACTACGAAAGTAAACTGTACAAAATTAAAATTGTATGAAAGGGCATAAAATATTTTTTAATTCGTTTTTCAATGACCCTATAACTCCGGGTATAAAGGAAATGTATCCATCAGTTCAACTACTTCATTTTTTACGGTTGTAATTATTTTATCATCATCCAGGTTCATAAGAATTTTATCAACAAGATCCACTACATCACTCATGTCCTTTTCTTTCATTCCTCTGGTGGTAATAGCCGGTACACCTACCCGTATTCCGGAAGTTACAAACGGGCTTTTATCATCAAAAGGTACCGCATTTTTATTCAAGGTAATGCCGGCCTTATCAAGGGTTTCCTGTGCTTTTTTCCCAGTAATATTTTTGTTGCGAAGGTCTATCAGCATGAGATGATTGTCCGTTCCATTGCTTATTAAATCATATCCTTTTGCGTTCAGGGCCTTTGCCATTGCCTGGGCATTTACCTGTATCTGCTTTGCATATTCTGTGAATTCATCCGTCAGTATCTCGCCAAAAGCAACCGCCTTTGCCGCGATCACGTGCTCCAGCGGACCGCCTTGTGTGCCTGGAAAAACGCCCATATCCAGCAGATGGCTCATCATTCTAACACTGCCTTTATTATCCTTCAGGCCGAAAGGATTTTCAAAATCTTTCTTCATCATTATAATGCCACCTCTTGGGCCCCGAAGTGTTTTATGCGTGGTAGAAGTAACAAAATGGCAATGATCAAACGGTGATTTTAATAATCCTTTCGCAATAAGACCGGCAGGATGCGCCATGTCGCAATACACAAAAGCATTAATTTCATCAGCAACTTTTCTTATGCGCTCATAGTCCCAATCGCGACTATAGGCGGATGCGCCACAAATAATCAATTTAGGCTTTTCTTTCCTGGCTTTCTGTTCCAGCATGTCATAATCAATCAACCCTGTTTCTTTTACCACTCCATAAAAATGGGGTTCATATAATTTCCCGGAAAAATTTACGGGCGAGCCATGGGTAAGATGGCCGCCCATACTCAGATCAAGGCCTAGAATTTTATCACCCGGTTGTAATATTGCCAGCATTAACGAGGCATTGGCCTGCGCCCCACTGTGTGGCTGTACATTGGTGTATTCGCAATCAAATATTTTTTTAAGACGATCAATTGCCAATTGTTCTGTTTCATCTACGAATTCGCAACCGCCATAATACCTTTTGCCCGGGTATCCTTCTGCGTATTTATTGGTTAGTACCGTTCCTGTTGCCTGGATCACCTGCAGAGATGTGAAATTTTCTGAAGCGATCAACTCGATTCCCTGCCGCTGCCTGTTTAATTCTTTGTTAATAATATCAAAAACCAAGGTATCTCTTTGCATGTATTTTTTTTGCGCAAACCTACAAAAAAGATGCAAGATGAATTGTAAAAGGAACGAATAAAGATTTTGTAAATAATGATCGAATTTGCAGATCTTGTATCCCGGGGATATTTTTTAAAAGCAAATGTTTTTTAAAAGAATATTCGTGGGGATGTGTACTTCTTACATCAGCCATAATTTGCCTATATTCACGTTCATTTTGATGCAATTGGATAATAAACAATGAAAGAATGAAGGCGATAATTCCGGTGGCAGGTGCTGGCACGAAGTTGCGCCCACACACATACACCCAACCGAAGGCGTTAATTCCTTTGGCGGGAAAAACTATTTTAAGCATCAATGTTGATCAGCTTCATGAAGCAGGCATCAACGAATTTGTATTTATAGTTGGGTATCTCGGCGAAAAAATTCAGGATTATATAAAACAAAAATACCCTGCCCTGGTATGTCATTTTATTTACCAGAATGAACGAAAAGGAACGGCACACGCGGTTGACCTGGCGCGTGCTATAGTAGGAGAGGATGAGTTGTTCATCGCCCTTGGGGATACTATTTGTGAATATGACATCAACGCAGTGCTCTCTTCTCCCTGGTCCATGCTTGGTGTAAAAAAGGTAGATGATCCCAGGAATTTTGGGGTAGCGCAAATTGACGACACAGGCTTTATTACAAAAGTTGTTGAGAAGCCGTCTATTCCCAAATCTAATATGGCACTTGTTGGGCTGTATAAAATTAAAGATTCGAAAATATTGTTTCAATGCCTTGAAAAAATTATTTCCAATAATATAAAGAGCTATAATGAATTTAATCTTACCGATGCGCTGGAATGCATGATCGACTGCGGAGAAAAGTTTAAATCCTTTAAAGTTGAAAACTGGTTTGATTGTGGCAAAAAAGAAACGTTGCTGCAATCGAATGCTATCCTGCTGGAAAAATTTGGTGGCACTATAGCGGAAGCTAATAAGTTTGAGAATACTATTTTCATCCCCCCGGTAAGTATTGCGGAAGGTTGCGATATTAAAAATTCCATCATTGGTCCTCATGTAGCTATGGGTGAAAATACAATAGTCAGTTATTCGATTGTAAAAAACTGCATTATAGGATCCTTTTCAAAATTGTATGATGTAGTGCTGGATGATTCACTGATTGGAAGTGACACAGAAATAAGAGGAGAGACCCGATCGCTTAATATTGGTGATAATACAGAAATTGATTTGGGCTCATAAATGACTAATACGGCAGTTACTTGATGGCTGGTTTCGTAATTGCCATTTCCCGCCGAATTATATAATTTTTGGCCCGGGTAATCTCAAAAATACTACGGGCTCAGAGGCTTCAGCTTTATGATTTTCTAAACAGCCATTTCCCCATTTCTTTAAGAGTTACTTTTTTTCCATATAACAAAATACCGGTTCTATAAATTTTTGCGGCAAGCATAGTAGTCAATACAAATCCCGCAATTAATGAAACCATAGAAACGGCAATTTGCCAGCCGGGAACGCTACCTGAGGGAATGCGGGCCATCATAACAATTGGCGATGAAAAAGGAATCCAACTGGCCCAAACAGAAAGCGGGGCATCGGGCTTGCCGGCGGCAGTGGTCATAATAATGAATGATAAAATGATCGGCATAGTAATAGGAAGCATTAGTGATTGCGCTTCCTGTGGGTCTTCATTTACTACACTGCCCACTGCCGCGAACAGTGAGGCGTAAAATAAATATCCTCCAATAAAATAAAAAAGGAAGCAGGGAATAATAAGCCCCCAGTTGGCTCCAAGTAATGTATTTTTTGTACTTAAAAAATTAGCAGCTGCCGAGTTATTGGCCATTGGCCCCATAGCGGTTCCGGCATTCTGGGCTTGCTGTAACATATCGTGCGATATTAACGATGAAGCAATGGAAGTAAGGCCCACGATCAATACGATCCATATTAGCAATTGGGTAATGCCAACTGCTGCTATGCCGATTATTTTCCCCATCATTAACTGAAAAGGTTTTACCGAGCTGATGATTACTTCAGCAATGCGATTCATTTTTTCTTCCATAACTCCACGCATGACAGCAGCTCCATAAATAAACAAAGTCATATAAATTAATATGCCGCTGCCAAAGCCTATACCATAAGACAATCCTGAATTGGATTGTTCCGTTTTATTACCTTGTTTTAATACAGTACTGAATTTGTACAGTTGGTCCTCGTCTATTCCATTGATGGAATCCAATACTTTTTTATTAATATTATTTTCAAGAAATGCTTTATTTCTAATGGCCGCATTTATCTGGTCTTTCACTTTTTCTTCCGCGGCAATACCCAATTGTTTATCAGAAATGAGTGTGATAGAATCCTGTTGTGAGTTATAGTTTTCAGGAATTTGTAAAAATGCCGAATAACCTTTCTCTTTAAAATTATTCACATTTACATCTTCAGGAAATTCGTAAGTGATTATCTTATCACTTTGAAAACTGTTTTTAAAAATACCATTGTTATCTTTTACTGCGATCTTTTCCTTTTCAACACTTTTAATTGAAAAATATGCTGAAGCGGCAATGAAGCCTATAAAAAATAAGGGCAATAAAATAGTGGAGAGTATGAAAGTTTTATTTCGTACCCTGGTAAAATATTCTCTTTTAATAACCAGCCAAATCTTATTCATAAATTAAATCAGTTAATCAGTAAACAGGTTAACAGGTGTTAGTCTCCATCATACCTTTTCAAATTGCCTTGCCAGTTGGGTATCTTCTACTTTTTTTATGAAAATATCATTGAGGCTTGGTAATATTTCGTTGAAAGAAATGATGCTGGCTTTGTTGTTTAAAAATTCCTGCAACACATCGGCCGGATGATAACCGTCGTTAATTTTGACGGTTAAAAAATTATCCTTTGAGTTTACGATTTCAAAAATACCATTGTCAAAGCGTGTCGGCAACTCATAAAAACCTACTTTAAAAATATTTTCTTTACAATCAAATTTTACCTGCTTTACACTTCCATCTAAAATTTTTATCCCTTTATTTACCAGGACAATTTTATCACAGATTTCTTCCACCTGTTCCATCCTGTGGGTGCTGAAGATAATGGTGGTACCTTTTTGAGAAAGCTTGAAAATTTCATCTTTTATTAAATTGCTGTTTACCGGATCCAACCCACTGAAAGGCTCATCAAGGATGAGAAGCGGTGGCTCATGTAATACGGTAATAACAAATTGTAACTTTTGACTCATGCCCTTGCTCAGGTCATCTACTTTTTTATTCCACCAGCTTTGCATTTCAAATTTGATAAACCATTCCTTGATTTTTTTCATGGCATCATGACGGCTCATTCCTTTTAGCATGGCAAGATATAAGGCCTGCTCACCGATTTTCATTTTTTTATACAATCCTCTTTCTTCAGGCATGTAGCCAATTTTCGGAATATCTTTTACAGGATCAAACTTTTTGCCTTCGAATAAAATATTTCCGCTGTCCGGATAAAATATACCCGTGATCATGCGTAGTAATGTTGTTTTGCCCGCGCCATTGGGACCGAGTAAACCGAATATGGTTCCTTCAGGAATAGAAAAACTAATATCATCTACCGCTTTTTGGGTGGCATAATATTTTTTAAGATTTTGTAATTCGAGTATGTTCATCACCAGATTTTAAAATGCCAATGTATTTTTTTCTAAATTAATTATCAACCGCGAATATATTTAACGCCCGTAAATGTATAAAGAACCCTTTTATGTGAAAGAAGTTTTTTACAAACGGCAATTAAAATTATACACGCAATAAGTTGCCAACGGCTTTTGCGACTCGTTCGCCATCCATCGCGGCACTTACAATCCCACCGGCGTATCCGGCGCCTTCACCACAGGGAAAAAGATTTTTTATTTCCGGGTGATGCAAAAATTCGTGGTCTCGCGGGATACGTACCGGTGACGATGTACGGCTTTCAGCGGCTACTAAAAGCGCTTCATTTGTATAATATCCGCTGTTGCCATTTGTTGCCGGCATTTTTTTTCCAAATGATAGCAATGCTTTTTTCAAACGGTTGGTAATGAAAGCAGGTAATATGTCTTTTAATGGTGAAGATTGAATGCCGGGTAGGTAGGAGCATGCAGGAAGTGTTGATGAAAAAGTATCCTGGGTGAAATCAACCATTCTTTGCGCCGGAGCCACAAATCTTCCCCCGCCGGCAACAAACGCCCTTTCTTCAATTTCTTTTTGAAAATACATCATCAACAAAGGCGAATCTTTGTCTATTGCCCATTGCTTATTGATGGTTGTTTTTAGTACATCTTCAATTTCCACCTGCACTACCAGCCCGCTGTTTGCATAAGGATTGTTTCTCTTTGAAGGGCTCCATCCGTTTACAACTAATTCCCCGTTGTTGGTTGCTGCCGGTGCAATAATTCCGCCGGGGCACATACAAAATGAAAATACACCGCGGCTATCGACTTGCTCTACAAGACTGTAAGATGCAGGTGGCAGGTGGTGTTCGCCTCTTGTTTGTAGTGAATTATAATTTCCATATTGAATATTATTTATTAAATCCTGGGGATGTTCAATTCTTACACCGAGTGCAAAAGGCCTGGCAGTAATTGAAATTTTATTTTTATCTAATAACAAAAAAATATCCCGGGCAGAATGGCCGGTAGCAAGTATAAAGGAGTCCGCAGTAATTACATCTCCATCACTTGTTTTTATCTTTGCCAGCGTATTTTTTTCAATTATAAAATCAATAACTTTTTTGTTGAAGTGAAATTCTCCCCCGCAATTAATAATTCGTTTACGCATTTCCGTTATGATGCCCGGAAGTTTATTGGTGCCTATGTGTGGGTGGGCTTCATATAATATTTTTTCATCTGCACCAAAATGAACAAACAAATTTAAAATGCGGTCAATATTTCCCCGTTTGGTACTTCGTGTGTATAATTTTCCATCACTGTAAGTCCCGGCGCCACCTTCACCGAAACAATAATTGCTTTCGGGATTGATAATTCCTTTTTTATTTAAAAGGGCCAGGTCTCTTCTTCGCTCCCTCACATCCTTTCCTCTTTCAATTATTATCGGTTGTATACCCAGTTCAATAAGTTGTATCGCGGCAAATAATCCCGCAGGGCCCCCGCCAATGATCGCTACTTTTTTTTGTGCGGAGGAAACATCGTTGAAATTAAAATCGAGGAGTGTACGTTTAACAAATGGCTCATTAATAAAAGCAAGCACCGTCAGGTTAATCCAAACTGTTTTACTTCTTGCGTCAATAGATTTTTTCAGGATGTGATAACCGGTAATATCCTGTAGTTTTTTCCCTGATGTTTTAGCAATAGCGCGCTGCAATGCCATTGGGTCAGAAGCTTCTTGTGGAAGCAGTTTACATGAAACTTTTTGCTGCATAAAAAGGCCAGGTATTAATCCTGAAGCTTTTGAAAACCTTTACCGGGTTGAGTGCCGTATTTTTATTTAAAATGGAAGATCATCAATAGCTTCCTGTGATGAAGAAGTAAACGTATCCAGGGGTTCAAGATGGTCATCATCGGAAGAAGCATCTTTGCCTGCCTGTAAAATCTGTTCTATGCGCCACGCATCAAGGTTATTAAAATATGAAATGCGCCCGTCTTTCTCCCACTTGCTTCCCCTAATATTGAAATACACTTTTATTTCGTCACCTGTTTGTACCCTGTCAACAATATTGGTACGGTCCTGGACACATTGAAATTTGATTAAGTTGGTGATTGTTTTCCCGTTTATTTCTTCGGATCTTTCAACGACGAATTCACGTATTTTAAAAGTTTCCGTACGTTGTATCGTGTCAAATTTTTCCAGTAGTTTTCCTGTTAATTCATAGCTCATATATACAATATTTAGTCTTTAAAGGTAGAGTCATTTTATTTAATATCAATCTTCCTTCAACTGGATCTGTAAAAAATGTTATGCACATTTATTTTGAGTTTACTTTGAGCTGAACGATAAATAAAAAGAGGGAAAAAATAGCGAAAATTCATGCTTCGAAAATAATCACTCGCTGTAAGCCAATGTGGGCACACCTATAAAAATTTATTTATAATTGTAAAATAAAATGGTAATTTTTTTTTAAACTCGCTACTGTTTTTAGGGTGAAAAAAACAAACAATAAAAAATTTTTTTTTCAACAAATTATTTTGATATTCGCTTTCTGCTCTGAAAATAATTATAGAATGTTTTTTATAAATTTTCTCAGTGAATCCCCCGGGAAAGTAAATTTCTAAATCAACTAAACGGCTTACGGAAAAATGGAGAAAGCTTGCGAAACAGTCTGGCATAATTGTCTCAATATTATAAAAGATATAGTGGAGTGGCAGCATTATAAAACCTGGTTCGAACCTATTACCCCGGTTCTGTTGAAAGATAAGATATTGACAATACAGGTTCCCAGCCAGTTTTTTTATGAGTATATTGAAGAGCATTATGTAAACCTGCTTGCAAAAACATTAAAAAGGGAATTGGGTAAAGAGGCAAGGCTTGAATACCGGATTATGGTGGATAGTGGTAATAATAACAATAAGCCGCTGATGATGGATGTGCCTGGTCATGGATATAAATCCTATTCAAATAACGAAATGGATTTTCCTTTAGTCATAAATAATCCTGTTAAAAATCCATTCGTAATTCCGGGTCTAAAAAAAATGCAGATAGATCCACAATTGAATCCCGTATATGTATTTGATGCTTTTATTGAGGGAGATTGTAATCGCGTAGCAAGGCGTGCAGGCAAAACGGTGGCTGAAAAGCCTGGCTCTACTTCATTTAATCCTTTAGTAATTTATGGTGGTGTAGGACTAGGTAAAACGCATCTTGCCCAGGCAATAGGTAACGAAGTAAAGCGACTGCATAACAATAAAGTGGTTTTATATGTTAGCTCAGAAAAATTTATTAACCAGTTTGTAGATCATGGTCGCAACAATGCTATAAATGATTTTATTCATTTTTATCAACTGATAGATGTATTGATCATTGATGATGTGCAATTTTTTAACCGGGCAGAAAAATCCCAGGATGCTTTCTTTGCCATTTTTAATCACCTGCATCAAAGCGGTAAGCAATTGATTCTTACATCTGATAAGCCACCCAAGGACCTGGAGGGTGTACAGGAAAGATTGTTGAGTCGTTTCCGTTGGGGGCTTAGTGCCGATCTGCAAATTCCTGATTACGATACGAAGATTGAAATACTGGAAAGAAAAATGAAAAATGATGGCCTCGACATGCCGAAAGAGGTTGTGAAATACATCGCTTATAATATACAGAACAATATTCGTGAGCTGGAAGGGGCGTTGATTTCTCTATTGGCACAATCTTCGCTGAATAAAAGGGAAATTGATCTTGAATTAGCCAAAAAAGTTTTGAGAAATTTTATTAAATCATCCTCTAAGGAAATAACCATTGATACCATACAAAAAATGGTATGTGATTATTTTGATGTCCCTTATGAAAAATTGCTTCAAAAAACGCGTAAACGGGAAATTGTGCAGGCAAGGCAGATATCCATGTTTTTGGCGAAAGCCTTCACAAAAAATTCATTAAAGACCATCGGCGAGCATTTTGGCGGTCGGGACCATACGACGGTAATTCACAGTTGTCAAACGGTTAAAGACCTTATGGATACAGATACCTTGTTTAAAGAAAGTGTAATTGAGCTTCAGCAAAAAGTACAACTTGCTGCCATGTAATTTCTGATAAGCGGCAAGGTTGTAATCATTTATTATTTATTTTAAATTCTGAATTGCAAATGCTACTTTTGCAACCCTTAATTACTTAGCCGTAGGAGAGGTGCCTGAGTGGCCGAAAGGAACGGTTTGCTAAATCGTCGTACGGG
>JBDTOV010000124.1:0-15357 GCA_039933035.1 Ginsengibacter sp.
CTTCAATTGTCAAACTTATTTTTTCCCAGGGAGTCCAATAGCCATATTCATAGCGACGATAATAGTACTGGCGTGTATGTCCGTTGGTCCGGCCAATAACATGAAGTACGTCGTCATCCTGGTTACCGGCTTCATTTTCTTCCAGGTACATCCCCACCATTTCCAGCTTGGCTATATCATCTAACTTCTTAAGATAGTTAAGGAATGCCGTTTCTGCGGAGTCATCGGTTATTTCAGATTGCAATAGCTCTCCTTCCAGTTCTTTAAACAGGGAAGATTTGTTATCTCTCAATTCAGGCTCCAACCAATTTTCGGGATATAAAAATACTTTTCGATTCGCTTCCCAAACCCTGTATCGCTTCATCCACGCCCATTGGTCGGCTCTGATGGACGAAGGATCCACATCCGGCTCCAGGTTCATCATGCATCTTTGAATAAATAATTGTAATGTAGAAAGGGCCAATCGTATTCTTGAAGTTTTCATGCATGCATCCATCTCCACATCCACCAAAAAGTATTCATATAATTTATCGGGGTTAATAATTTCAGGTGAAGGTTTTTTGTATTGCAGAATATAAGCAACCAATGCATCCCGCAATAAATTTCGCACCGGATCACTTACCGTTTGCATAGTATCCAGCCAGGTGGCATCAGTAACTTTTAGCCTGATGGTGTTTTTTATGGTGGTTACTAAATCATAAGAAGGATCATTGGTAACCCAGGTAACCACATCCGCAGCAGGATAGTAAACGGAACTTAATGTATTCATCACTTCCACTATTTTCCATAAAACACTCAGTTTCGAAATTTCTGAGCGATTAATAACAAAATTGGTAAGTACTGCCGTAACGTCTGCTTCCTGCCACAAATTAAAATACTCCAACAATAATTTGTTTTGAGCATTTTTTACGGAAGGATCTCGTAAAACCTGCAACCATGTATTTTCTTCCGGCTCATTTTCATTCTTAATAATATTAAATCCAGCCAGCAGCCTTATCTTATTCCAAAGTGCCATAAGGTTGGGCGCACTGATGCTTCCGTCTGTATCCAGTTCATTAATGAAATTTTTTGTTTCAACATTTTCGCCTGAAAAATAATTGAGTTCACCAGGGGTAAAATGAAAAAGGTTTTGTATTTGTGCCGCCTTTGAAAGCCTTATTAAAGATGTGCCGGCAAAATCAACTTTATCGCCGGTGTATAAAGCGTTGTCCGGAATCACTGATTTCTCTATTCCTTTTGTACGCCAGGAAAGCTGCGCCTGTTCTCCTCCGGGCAATGATGCAATCACAAGGATTGCTTCGTGCAATACACCCGCTGCCAAACTAACAGGGGCTGCATTCTTTACTTCCTTGTCTGCGCCTATGGTCACATTATTGATAATAATAACACCATCAATGGTTAATGATATAATCGTATTTTGCGTTGCTGCTACATACAACAAATAATCATCTGTTGAGGGAGGGTCTACATAAAATGAATAGGTTTTATCCTGGTCAAAAACGATTTTTTCCTGTAACGATATAAAATCATCCAGCACCATTTTAGTATTGTCTCCTGCCGCTGCTGTTATTTCTTTGGTACTGGTAAGGACTGCCACTGTATCAGCGTCTGATTTTAATATTGCAGTCAAATTCTGACGGAGTCCGTTATATTTCAATTTCGCAATTAGCCCGGGCAATATCAGCTCCACTAATTTTTGCGTTTGTGCGGCAGGCGTTAGTTCTGCAGTTACGTTGTCATAAATTATTTTCAGTTCGGGATAATCGTTTGCAAAGGAAGCAAGCTCCACATTTGTAGCAGTAAATAATACACCAACAGCCGTTTTGAAATCTGCAATAAACGTATCCAGGTCTGGCTGTAAAGTTATGCTTCCCATATCTGCGGGTACCAGGGCATCAGCGGCATTTTCTATTAGCGTTTTATTGGCGGCAGAAAGTATTCCGCTGTAAGTAATTTGTTTTTTAAAAGGATCGAAACCAATTTTTCCATCGGCAACGATTATTTTTCCAGGTAAACCTTCTTCAATTGTAATAAAAGGTGCAGTAAATGTTTTAGTAGCCGTTAATAAACCAAAAAATTCGTCTGTCGTTGATGGGTCGTAAACTAACAGCATTTTTGCTTTTGCAAAATTAAAATCAGCATTATCGGGCGCTATGGTATTTTCTTTTTCAATGTTGCTTAAGGTATTCCCTAAGCTTTTTATATTTTTTAATAATGTTTCTTTTGTGAGAATGAGTTTCCCGGTAATATCGTTATGTTGTAACAGGTAAGCGAGGTCTGCAATTTTTAGTGAAGCCAGTTTTAATTGCTGCACAATTTTAATGAACTTCATCAACCCCGGCTCATCTGCATCCAAATCATTTGCGAAAGGGTCTATGCCGGTGAAGGAAGTCAATGCGGCCAGTTCCGGCAAACTAATTTTTATTATTTTGGCAAGTGATGTTTCCCTGATGGATCCGTCAACAGCCTGGTCAGCCACCACCAGCAAACCCGGATATTTCTTTTCGGAATAATTTATCAACCGTGCTATCTTTTTAAAATTGGAAATCCTGCCGAGAAGGGTGACAAAAGTTGCATCAATATTTGCCTCCGTGATATTGCCGGACGTAACCGGCAGGAAGGCTGTAATCATTGCATCAAGCATGGTAATGGTCCAACCTGTTTTTTTCAGCAATCTTAAAAATCGATTGAACTTTTGATAGTCTATCGCCTTCAGTTGGTTATTGACATTATCCGGCAGGGCATACCTTAATTCTACTGCGGCAAAATCGCATGGGGTCTCACCGGCTGACATATCTGTTAGCGTAATCAATCCCATAATCACATTTTCCCGATCCCTTAGCCATTGCTTTATATCACCTCCATAATTACCGGGAACAATTTCTGCGGGAATTAAATTATCCATGTCACCATCGGATAGTGTGCCTTTATAAAATTTATCAAGATCAGCGATACTTATTTGCAATTTTTCAAAAAGCGGTACCACGCTATAACCGGGATTGATAAAATTGGTTGTTAACATAGATACCAAATCTTCATAGCTGATGTCCACCCGCCGCGTAAATGTTTTTCCATTGGCCATTACCGCATTTAATTGTGCAATTGAATTGCCGGCCGGTTCGCCAAAATATTCCGGAAGCGCTTTAAAAGTTACATCCGTTAGTGTTTTATATTCATCATTATTAAGTCCCAACGCTTCTTTGCGGGAAGCCAGCGGTGTAGCAAGTATGGAAAGCATTCTCTCCAGGTCCAAATCCCATATTTGAAAAATCTTTCTTAGTGTTTCCAACGGTTGATTAAATGGAAGATTGTAGGGAAACACTTTTGTTTTTAGTTCATCATACGCTTCCTTACTCACGTATTGAGGCTCTGCAAGCAATTCTGTTTGTTGGGTATCTTCAGTTACATCATGTCCTTTTAGATTGGACAAGGATGGATCAGCGACATTGTTAATAATATAATACTCCAGTATTTCATTCACCAAATCAATGTATGGCAACGCCATGTTAGTATTCTCGCAGGAGAGCTGAATATTTTCAATATCAGCTCTTCTCTTTCTTAATGTATTAATTGGATTTTTAGGTAAATAATCTAAATCAATAAACTGCAATAATTCTACCAGGTAAGCAGCAGGACTTAATACAGATTTACAATGATCGCAACTGCAGTAATCCATGTTACCCAGTAAGTCTTCGAGTGTAGGAAAAGCAATTGTTGCGTCGGGTGCTTTTTCCAGCTGGCCGCTGACAGAATAAACATTGGGCATTGATTTGGCAGTGAGGTACGAAGTGGCAATACCCAATGATGAGCTGTACACTTCATTACTTTTCGTATAGGCCATCTCTGCTTCTGTAAGTGAAGGAAAATCCTGGCCATGTATTGTCAGGAATTCTGATTTTGTATATTTCGCCAATTGATAAGATGAGGTTATTCCGATTTTTGCCAGGACAGCCATTGATTCATCGGATGGGCTTATTTGGTACAATCTTTCGAAAGAGGCTACAGCCGCTTTCGCCGTAGTTGTTAAACTCTTAAATCCATCCCAGGTTTTTACAGGCTGAGTACCAATAATATTTTTTGATTGATTCGAATCGAAGAACGATGCAAGTTCCTCTAAAGGCACGTTCGCGCCCAAATTAATTTCACCATTTTTTATCATGGCTCCGGCCACCGCCGTGGGATAACTTAGTTTTACCTGCGTGGCAAGATGCATAGCATATTCATCTGCCGTAATATCCGGAGGCACATCCGTGCCAATGATATTTTTCCATTCAGCCGCTTTGTAAAGACCACGACTGGCTAAATCCGTATCAGTTTTTAAACTGTATTTGTCATAAACTTTCTTAACCAGGTTTGCATTCTGCCCGGTCAGATATCCAAGTTTTCCATCTAATTGTAATTTTGAAATATCGTTTACAGTAAACCCATTTTTGCCAAGTTCGGTCCACAGATCGTTGTTATTCCCGGTCTTTTTTAATGACTGGGCAAAAATATTTTTTTGTTCCTGTTTTAAAGTAATGCCAAGCATTTCATCCATAGTCGATACGGCAGCAAATGGCCTGGTGGTAAGCATTTGGCCGACAGCAAGTGTATTTAAATTTTGTATTGTTTCCGGCACCTTCCCATCGTCGATAATAATATTATTGGAAACGGCATTTTTTATGGCAATCTCTGCCTGTTGTAAAGAAACCGATTTTATAGATGCATCATCCGCGGGTACCCCTGCACGTAATAGTGCATATACATGAGCTGGATTTAGTTTTAGCGCATCCCCAAGTTTATGCGCACTCGCAAGCATGGCGGTAATGCGTCCGTCCCATCCCGTTTTATTTGACAGATAAGTTACCTGCTGGTTTTCGGAATCTTCTTTTAAATTATTTAATTGCAATTGCCCGAGGTGTGGTGTTATGCTTGCTACAACCTGGTCAAACTCGGCAGGCGCTTTCACTTTTGCAGCCTCGATTACCACGTCAAGTACTTCATTTGCAGAAGCATTATATTTTATTACAGAACTGGTAATATTTCGCGGATCGTTGGGCATATATGCCCTTACCTGGATGTCAGGGTTATCGGCCGAGCCGGGGGAATAGATGATCTTATACGCACCTGCCTGATCACTAACGGCTCTTGCGACAGCTACGATATTATCTGCCGTTATAATATAAACTTCAGCAATAAAACCCGGCAGGGCAGCACCGTTGTTATTATAGATGTGGCCACTTACGGTATATGTCAGATTCGAATTTGTGGTATCCAGTCCACCCAATTGCTTCAGCAATTCATTCATTTTTCCGGCTGTGGTTTCTTCCACCATTCCCTTCAGGTTATCGCCCAGTTTTTGCTGTAATTGAAAATAAACAACCAGTTGGGTAGTACCTGTTCCAAAAACGGTTTCGGTTGACTCTGCCTGCAATAACTTTCTCAATTTGAGTAAATCGTCGGTCGTGGGTTGGTTAGGAGGATCAAATGATCTTATCATATTTTTATCCAGGAAAAAGGATAATGCGTTCTGTAAATTTTGAACTTCTTTACCTTTGGCATTGGGAACTATTGGTGCGATAATCGGTTGCATAAATTGTTTTTTTATGAAAGGAGTTAATAAAATGATTTAAACTTTGGGGGCCTTAGCCATTACATTCGATTTATGTTGTTTTTTCATACGCTCCTCACGCCTGGTAAAAATGAATCCGGACATACCGGTTATCAGGATTGTTTCAACAAAAATCTTAATCATTATTTCTGTAATTGTGCTCATATCTATATTTTTTAATGATCGCGGCAATTATTCTCATGTAGAAAATTATTTCCGGATTAATTTGGATGTCCACCCACAGCATAACCCCATTCCTCCGCCCATGTATGAGGATATACACCTCTCGAAAAATATTCGCCAAAGTTTCTGATGGGCGTATTGGGATATCTAGCATTATGATAAATAAGCCAGAACGGGAAAAGGGTATTGAAAACGTAATGCGCAATCATTGACGGGTAAAAAAGCGGCCCAAATATCCTGGCCTGGAGTACATGGGCCAGTTCATGTTCCACCACATCGTGCGACAGCCCCCTTGTTCCCACTATCACATTACCTAACGTTGTGGCATAGCCGCTGAACCATTCATTCTCAAACATCAATGCATTTGAGTCGCGGCTGTTTGTCCGGTCAATTGGGTTTCCCCCAATGATATTTGCTGTAGCAAATAATGATCCTACCATTGAATTAGGCAATCCCCACGTATTATCAGCTAAAAAACCTACCCATCCTGATACACTGGTCCAATTATAAGAATGTGCATCTGCCATGGCCCAACCATGTATAGCACCAGTAACACCGCCGGTAACCGCACCGATAACGCCACCGGCAATATTTCCGGTCAAGAAACCAATAATAAATCCGCCAAGAGCATTCGTTGCCGTTCTTATAAGAGGCGCTAAAAACCAATTCCATGTAGCCGCTGCAGCTTGCTTCGTCCATTCCCATGCTGTGCTTGCAGCTTCTTTAATCCAGTTCCATGCAGTACTCACTGCATTTTTCGTCCAGTCCCAGGCTGTCTGTGCAGCACCTTTAATCCAATTCCACGCCGTTGTAACAGCCTCCTTTGTCCAGTTCCACGCAGCAACGGCTGCTTCCTTTATCCAATTCCATGCAGTACTTGCTGCATCCGCTATCCATCTACCCGCGGCGATTACAGCATTTCCTATTGCGGTGCCTATTGCCGAAAGTGTATCCAGCAAACCAGCAAAAGGGCTGCGACCTGAACCCCCTGACGATGCACCGTCTGATACCGCAAACATTGATTCTAAATCTAACAATTGAGAAGGCTTTTCATCATCTTCCCCTGACATTCCGGAGGGATCATTGAATAGAACAGGATTGTTGCCACAATAAGCATATAGGTTTATACCATCGCCAATCCCAATCGGGTCACTGCTCAACCACCTCCCCAACCATGGCAAATAATACCTGGCGCTATGATATTCCAGCCCGGTTTCTTCATCTCTCTCCATACCGGTATAGCGGTACCGCTTTGCTGCAGATCGTATAGCGGCATTTTTTACCTGGTAAGCCGTCGTTCCAAAAGGATGGTATTCTTCATAACTAATCACGTTGGATGTATCGTCTAATTCCAATGCCGCCGAACCCAGGTGATTATGCAATTGATAGCGGGTTAATATTGGCTCTGTGCCATCATTTATACCATTCCTGGTTTCTATCATCACAAAGCGATGCCCATCGTCCGTAAGACTGAGGCTCTCCCTTTGTAATCCTGCATTGGGTCCGCTGTGTTTTTTAAATAATTCATAAGATGAAATATAAATACGCTCTTCTTTTTTTGTAGGAGAAGCCGTGGCATCCGCTGCGTTTTCCGTGATTTTTCTAATCCTTTGACCACTGCCGTCATATTGATAATAAGTTATTTCGGGCGTACCCCCGTCATTTCTTTTTTGCTGTATGGTTTTTATTAATTCCTCTTTAAAATTCCAATCCATCTCCTGCAAATTCGGAAGCTCCAATATAAATCCATGTTGCGCATGATGCGTATATTTTGTATAGTTGACAGGGGCGGCAATATCTCCTACAAGCGTAGACTTTATCCGGTTGTTATTTGTTTCGTAAGTATAGTTGCGAGTCCAGTTACCATTGACTCCAGCCAGGTGTTTCATCTGTTGAATGTTGCCCACCTCATCGTAGGTAAATTTTTGGATGTAGCTGCGCACCGAAAGTGGATCTGACGGGCTTAGTTCCTGCACAAAGTTTTTATCATCACAGTTATCCCGGTCATTAAAAGTCAGCGCAGCATCATTTTCCCTGCCACTGGCTTCTACAAGGCGGTAAAGGGCATCGTATGTATAGCCGGCAATTCCCGATACCATTTGATTCTTATAAAACTCAACCGGGTTTACCTGGTCTTCGATATGGGTGATATTACCCACCGCATCGAATGTGTATAGCCAGTCTTGCAATATATCGTTGTTCAATCTTTTAGTCACTAATCTATTTAACCGGAAAGTTTCATTGTCATAGTTATAGCTGGTACTTACATCGTTTCCATAAATTATTTTTTGTCGCTGACCTTTTTCGGTATAGCTGATGTCCTTTATATAGACCCTTTCAGTGACGCTATTGTCAGTATTTTTATGTAGCACTTTTTCACCATTTAACAGGCCGGATTCGTTATAGGATGGAACAATAATGCTTGCATCGGGGGCTGTCTGTCGCGTGATTCTGCCAAGGGCATCCGTTTCAGTGCTGTATGTGAACGCATCGGGCTCAAGGTCGGTTTCAAGGTTTGCGTTTATCCAGTTAGCAACGCTCTTATATTTTGCGAACAACCTCCTTGTAACAGAATTAGGTTCCCCCTTAAAATCATATTCAGGAGTAATAATCAATCCAGCAGTATCAAAATATTGAACAGGTTTTCCTAAAACATTATTGGCTTGCAATGCGGCCTCGTTGGCCCTGCCAGGAGCTAAAAGATTTTCGCCATAGATAATTTTTTCGAAAATATTATCCAATGAATTGGCACCATCACCGCCCAAAATCTTTGTACTAACTGGGCGATGCATAACGTCGTAGAAATATTGAAATTCATGATTTCTTTCATCCCATGTGCGTAAAGGAATTCCAGAGATATTTGTAAGCAACCACCTTTGTCCGGCATCCATACTTTGCTGATAGACCTTATTACCCAGCATATCATATTTATAGCGCATCACAACATTCCCCTTATTGCCATTTTCTGCCAACTGTCGGGCATCGGTTACGCTGAGCAGGTTGCCTTCTGCATCTAAGTTTGTTTTTGTAAAATAAAACTCATTCACATCTGTATTGATATTCTTATTGTAATCCACAGATAATACCGGCCTGCCCAGGGAATCAAAATGCATCGTGGCCGGTGTATTAACATGCTTCGCCGCCTTTGCTGCGGCTTGTTGTTCTTTTACATCATTAATAAAATCCGGCCTGGCGTTATCTGTTCGTTTCAGGTACCAATCACTTTCAGTAACCGTATCGTTAGCATCATATACTTTTTGTTTCCAGGCATCAAACTCAACTTTTGAAAAAGTGCCATCGGGCATAAATGTTTTTACTAATCTTCCCGCTGCATCATAGTATAAAAAGGGCGTTACGCCAGTTTCAACAAGTTCTTTCGAATCTTCATAATGGTGTGTTACTGAGAAATAGGGTTCGTATTGCTTTACCGCACTTCCTTTGTTATTTTTCACGACCCGGCCATTACCAATCCATCGAAGTTGCTGTGGATTAATTGAGGAAGTATCAATGGTACTGACGGTAATACTTAAATCCGGATGTACTATCGCCTGCTTTGCCATTCCAGGCTCAGCCTGTACTTTTTTCATTATCACTTCACCCAATCCATTAGCATATTCGAACCTTATTTGCACAGGAGAATTATTATTTTTTGCAAAATGTTCTTCCCTTGATATTGATGACACCAGCACTGGTTTTCCGGAATTAAGGTAATTTTCAAAATCATGTACAAACCAGGCTGTTGCATTTTGCAGGAGATTTTTGCCGATAGTTGTTAAAAGGACCGAGTCCGCCGCATTCAAATAATTGCCTACCATTGCTGATTCTGCTATGTCCGTTGCTTCGGTTAATCCAGTGAGATTATCCGCTTCATTTCCCTTCCCCATTACAGCAAATGCCTTTACCAGGCCAAGTTCGTCACAGATGGCTTCAGAAAAATTGCCATTAACATCCCGCATTTTTTGCGGTGACATTGTTCTGAAATTAAATTTTTCCACTGCGGTTGTATTGCCAAATGGATCTTCGGTTTCACTAATAAAAATAAAATAGTCGCTACCATATTTCACTTTAGTAACGGCATCTAATGGGTCAGCATAAAACACAGGAGCATAAAAACGATTTGAAGCATCGGTTGCGGTTTCCCCTTCATTTAAATATTGCGCCTTGCCCGATCTTATCCACCAATTGGTATCTTCGATCCCATTTTCATCCTTTCCGCGAATAAATTTCCCTTCGTTCATCAATAAGGAGTCGCTGATTTTTGCCCCTGCAATATTGGGAGTTCCAAAAATATCTTCCACTAACGGTAACGTATAGGCTAACTGATAACTTTCATTTGGAAGTGCTAAGTACTCCAACTGGTTTAATGGCAAGTCACCCGTTAAATCATTTTTATAATAAACAGTACGCACATGCTCTATCAATCTTTGCTGTGCTTTGCCTGCATCCGGAAGTTTACTCAATTCGTGGTATTCGGCAACTGTCGATTTTGCCGGAGTCAAAATATCTTCAAAATCTGACGGCGTATAATAGCCGGAGGTTTTTGTCACATTTTTTAATTGACAAGTCTTTGCTTCGGACGGCAATGGCAGGTGATGCTGATCCGGCAGCGCTGTGTCATCAGTTATACCATTGGTAAATGTATTTTGAGCATAGATGATGACTAACTCTCCTTGTTCGTTTTGCGTTTCAGCCGGTAATGTAAGATCGGCTTGTAACCTGGGATAAACGACTGCTGCGGATTCCAGGACATTTCCATATTCATCCAATTTTATATTTAGGTTGTGGGCAATGCGTGGATCATCGGCATTTCTTTCATAATTATACGTAATGGACTCGCTTTCTTTAACTGTAAATACTGCGTATTTATTTTTTCCTTTTGGTTGTATTAATTCTATAAAGCAGTTATGCGTAGAAACAGAAAAAGGCGTGAGTTCTTTCCGGATAGCAGCATCGGTATTTCCAAATTTTGCAGCGTCAATTGCAAAGACTTCAGCTCTCAGGGCCATTCCTTTACATGCCCGTAATGCCTGTTGCCATTCTTCGCCGGTGAGGTTATTCAATGCAGCCACATCAATTCCCTTTGCCACAGTAAGCCGCGCATCAGGCAAATCTTTCTCATTATGCGTAGCAGGAAGCCCTTGTCTGCCGCTTTCATTATACCAGTAATCTTCCTTAAACTGATTGAGTATATTTTCTTTACCAATAAATGCCCCGGTATGAAACCACGTTTTAGAAACCACGGGTTCCTGGTGCAACGTGTTGTCGGTGATGTTTGAGGCATCGCCTTTTGCCCAATTCTCGAATGATTCTGCGTCAATTTGTTCAACCATTCCAAATCCCCTGAACTCTCTTTCCTTATGGTCGTAATAACCATGATGATACCTGTAAGCGCTTACAAATTTGTACCCGGATATTTTATCCCGGGTGGTAGTGGAGGCAATGCAATGCACCGGGAAGTGCAACTTGGTAACCCAGGGCTTCTGGGCATTTTTATCATCGATGTAAAATTTAGTGGAAGGCGCATATTCCATGGAAACTTCCTTTCCCATATTATTTTGGTAAGCAACCATTACATGAGGTTTCTTACTATTCATGAGGTCAATATATTTTATAGAACTTCGGTTGTCTTTTGCAAGCATTCCGGACCAAACGATGCATGCGGTGCCATTTCCCAAAAAATCAGTGATCGTAACTTTTGACTGTGGATGAATTTCCGGGAAGGCACCAATAACAAACGGAGTTATACTGAACCGGTTACCGCTTAAATTCTTCCAGCAGGTAAAATTATTTTTACCCAGGTATATAATGTCAGTAGTGCCGGAGCCATCGATGTCCGCAAGTTTAATATTCGAAGGGTTAAAGGCATCTGCGTGGTCCAATTTCGGTGCATGATCCATTTGAACTTTTGCACCAAATTTGCCATATCCCATATTGGGCCAATAGCATACCTCGTTATTTTTTATCCGCACCAGGTCTGTCAGCCCATCGCCGCTCATGTCTGCAAGGAAAATGCTTTGCTGGTTATTGGCAAAAACCAGTTGCGGGCCTTCTTCTTCATCGTAAGATGTGGCTGCCTTTTTAAGAGCATTATACCCTTTACGCCCTTCCGAAGGATACCATGAAAACACATTTTCATCTGCTATCATTATTTCTGGCCTGCCATCTCCATTCAGATCTAGCATTCTGGTGTTGGGATCATTGAAATCTATGTTAGGCAACAAATGAAAGGAACGAAATTGTTGCCATTGATTATCATCGCCAAGTTCAAAAAAGCCGGATGGCCGTGCTCCCAGGCTTACCAATTGTTTACCACCATCTGCATCCAGATCGGCTAACTGAAGAACAGAGCCCAGGCCGCCAAAAGATGGTTTAGACGGTACCAACTCCGACTCGGCAAAATGACCATTACTGAGGTTGCGCTTATAAAACCATCCGCCTGCTTGCTCGCTCAATATCCCCACCAGGCCTTCATTATACAAATCTGTAAATTGGTAATTCTGCTCATCTATTCCGGCAGGCGCATGTACCAGGTCATCTTCTGAAACATTTTTTACTCCCTGGTTCCATTCATGTGCCTGGTAGGTAAATTCAACCGGCGGTAATTTTTTTTGAGTATAACTCCCGTCTGGCTTTTTAATATATCCTATTGAGGTTAAGGAATTCAGAAAACTAAAATCTTCTTCAATAGCAGTTTGATAAGAAAAATTAAGTGACCGTACGAGACCATCATACTCCCCATCACCGGTAAAATGATGAAACAGTAAAACTCTTTTACAAATACGAGTTGTTCTTATTTCATATCCGGCTTTATAATTTGAAAATGAATCGGGTCGGCAATCCCATTCCTTTACCTTGTCAAACGGAGCATCTTCATTATATTCACCATAGTCGAAAACGTTGCTAAACAAAAAATCGTTGACCACCGGAAAAGCATCACCGAATTTTTCATAAGGCATTTTATTTCCATAAAGTATTTTCTCCAAATACGTGTTGGCATAAGTAATCTGGTTATTTTTTTTGCGGTTCCTGTTATGCACAAACGAAATATCGAAGCCTGCTTCATCTTCTTTTTTATAGAGATAATGCGAGCAATTGCCTTTGGCGTCAAATACAAATTCGGGAAGCCATTCAAATATTCTATTTTCATCCCCCGGGTCGGCAATTCTTGCATTAACCGACCATCCGAACAAAGTGGTAATATTTTCCTTTGAGATGATGCGCCATTTTATTTCACCCGAAATTTTGTGCATCCATCGTTCAATTCTTGCATAAAACCCTTCGATACGGGGCTGGTAAAATCTAATGGTGAAAAAACCGTCTGATGAATTTTTTTCGTGCACGATGTAGTTGCCCGCAACATCTTTGTCAAAACTTCCATCGTTCTTCTTTTTAAATGAGGGGACAAGGTCTTCTGCCCCGGAAAACAAAAAGATGTCACTATCCCCGGCATCTAAATATTGTGGCAATGGGTTATCTGCTTTTCTGCTTACAGAAGGTAAACTCAGGCTCCATCCTAATCCAAAGACACCATTTCCGGAGCCTGAATTATAAGAAAGTGAAAGTGACGGTGACGCCCCTCTGGCTGTTGAAAAAGGAAGCGGAATACTGAAAGACGCGGTTCCGTTTATGGCATTTACAGAAAATTTTTCATCAATGCCTTTAACTGCGCCGCCCCCTTTGGGAAGGGAAATAGAAGGAATGTCAATGGCATTCGATTTAGTTCTGCCACGTTCCGTACTTAGGAACTGAGAGGATTTTAATTTATTATCTGTTTGGTTAGTCATGTAATAAAATGGGAGCTTGAAATAATATGTGATAATTGATATATGGCATTCAAATAAATCTTTCAATTCATTGGTCCCTCTACTCTTTTTTAGCAATCAAAGCATACCCGCCTGTTATTTTACCATCTACTACTCGCCCGACTCTATAAACCTAAGTTCATAATAATTTCATCTGAAACCAGGATGTTGGTTTATGGGCCTGGCATGATATTAAATTTTTTGTAATAATTCAAAGGGGGGTCATGCATTTGAGATGAGTTACCTATTAATTTAGGTTTTAAGATAATTCCTATCTTCCGATTTTGCAATTAAAACAACATATTTTTGTGCATTATTTAGTTAGCGGTAGGATAAAAGAAGTAAGCGGCCAGGATTCTGCAAAAAGGGAACCTCGTTTGTGGAACTATATCCTTATTTTTTTGACAACCAGAATTACTTTTTTTATCGTTTCGTCTTATCCTCATTTAGGGGAAAGGAAAGCGAAGCCGCGTAAAAGTTTAGAGAAAATAATTCCTGTATTTATGATGGTTGAGGACAGATGTTCAGACGATCACTTTTAGTTTTAATTTAGATGAATTCATATCAAAAATAAACTTCCAAAACAGAATTTGGCGAAAAAGAATTCTGATAAAAATCGTTTTGAGATTATCACCAGATCATAATTCTCTTCAAAATTTACCCAAATTTCCATCACTGGATTTCATTCCTTTTCAGTCCTGCGCGAAAACTTAACATTAAAAGCTCAAAATCTATAGTAAGTTTAATATTCTTCCGTTGATTTGTCTCTACATAGAGAAAATGTACGGGACATTTTTACCACATATAATATCAATTTTTTAAATCTTCAACCGTTAGGTAGTTTAAGCAATGCTGATAATGAGGGGCATGTCGTGAGCTTCATGTCTAATTAAATAAAGGCATGTTAATTGATTAATATTTCGTGAATATATTTATGTAAAAATTAAAATATTAATATTATGTCTAACGAAAAAGTAAGTGACAAATTAAAAAATTCTGTAGATGATGCTGGAACAGCATTGCATAATGCTGCCAAAGATGTAAAAACAGGAGTACAAAATGCTGCAAATAATGTAAGCAATGAGGCTACCAAGGCCGCCAACGTTGCAAAAGCAAAAGGTGGTAATGTTTTTGACAAGGCAGGAGCCTCAGTAAAAAATACTATTAACGATGCGAAGACTTCTTCAGAGAATGCAGCCAACTCTGCGAAGAATGAGGCAGAAAAGGCCAACAATAATTTGGATAATGAAGCAAAAAAAGCGAAACGGAAATAGAAAGATTGAACACGTTTTTAAACCGGGACATTGTTCCGGTTTTTTTTATTGCGTGAGGTAAATCTATTACTAACATGTAGGGTTATACGCACTTTTAAATTGCAAGTTTACGTTTTATACACATTCAATCATTTGTGTGTAGCCTATCGCTTACTTGCCCCGATCAGCACGTACAACACTGCCGGAAAAGTTACCGGTGCTGCGTACAATCCTGCTACCAGGCAACTTATATTGATCGGTTATATGAACAAGAAAATTATTCCCTTTTATTTGGCGCTTTTCAAATTTTATGGGCCATATGTTTTTTACGGGAGATGCTGTTCGAAATTCTCTGACAACAAACGATCAGCCCTGGCAAACAGAAGGTATTGACTATATATCCAATAACAGGCTTTTCTTAAGTTGCGAAACTACTGGTAACAATCCGGCATCTTTGTATACGATCACCGTTAATAAATAGTTTTTAGTAAAATATATAATTATCAGGGTGTTAGATATTGAGTTAGTT
>JBDTOV010000125.1:0-15186 GCA_039933035.1 Ginsengibacter sp.
TATTGATGGTTAGTTTTTCATTGGTTAGCACAGCAACATTTGCTCAGCGAACAAAACAGGATACCGCTCCGGCAATCAGCTCTGAGGGTACTTCTAAAACCTGGGGGAAAATAGATGGCATAAGTATACAGGGTTTGGTTGAAGGCCCAGCTACAGCAGTAACACCATTGCAAATTGCCTGCGTGTTTGAATATACAGAAGGCGATATATTTAATTCACCACCGGCATTACCAGCAGCGCTTAATGGAATGGTTCATTTGGATGAAGCTTTAAATGGCATCATTCCCGATCTGCGCAAGAGCGGAAAGTTTTCAGGGCATGCTTTTGAAACGATACTCATCACGCCGCCGGCAGGTAAATTAAAAGCTTCCAGGCTACTATTGATCGGCCTTGGCGACCGGAATAAATTTACGCCAGATCTTATGATTTCTATTGGAAGTGTGGCACTTCGTGAAGCAATAAATGCAGGCGTTACCAACTTTGCTTTTGCAAGCGATGTTAAAGATGGAGGTATAGATTCGCCTACCGCATTGGTAGCGGGTAATGTGGCCAAAGGTATCATAAAAGCATATCGTACACAGGAGTATTTAAAAGGTAAAAATATGGCAACTTTTAAGCCTGTTACAAAAGTGTTTATGCTGGCGGGGCCTGCATTTTTTACAACAGCGGGCGAAGGTATAAAAGAGGCAATTGCATCATTTAAAAATTAACTTTATATGGCAAAGCCAGGACAAATAAGATAATCGAACTACAAGGCCATTTTTTAAAACAGTGTTCATTTAATCATTTTTTAAAATCAAATAATGGAAGCAAAAATTGGTATTACATCAACACATTTAGATAGCGTTGCACATTCATTAAATAAAATATTTGCTGATGAATTTGTGCTCTATACAAAAACGCCAAAAGCACATTGGTGTGTCACAGGTGCTGATTTTCACAGCAAGCATTTATTCTTTGAAAGCCAGTACCAGCAACTGAAAGATATTATTGATGATGGTGCCGAGCGCATCAGAACGCTTGGTCATTTTCCAACCGCTTCATTAAAAGAATTTTTGCAATTTACACATTTAACGGAGCAAGGTATTGAAGGAACAAACCGCATGAGTTTCATAAAAGCGTCGTTGGAAGATCATGAAAGTATTCTTATCAACATAAGGGAAAACATCAATCCTTATGCAAATGAAATGCGTGATGCAGGCACCAGTGATTACATCACAGGCTTACTGGAAACGCGCGAAAAAATGGCGTGGATGTTAAGAGCGCATTTAGAATAACGACCTAAAGCAAACACCTGGCAAATAGTATTTATCTTAATAACAGCATCGTGTATTTAAATACTTTTATTCTTTTTTTAATGATAGAGAAACCCATATTCAATCACGTTAAAATACACTTGTATTGGTATACGTTTAAGCATATCTTCAGAATCATCTGTACAATGATATTGCTATTATTTGTTTGTGATGCAAATGCACAATTTGAAAAAGACACAAACACTGTAAATACATTATTAAAAAGCAGCCAGGATTTTATCTCCAAAACAGGAAGGCTTCAATCTGACCTTAATGCTGCGCTTTCACTGGCTAATAAAGCTGAAAACATAAGCATTAAAGCGGGCTATAAGCAAGGAGAAGGCAACAGCAATGTAGTGACTGCCGATGCATATAATGAAATGAATAATCATGCAGCAGCCAGGCCTTATGCCAGCAAAGCGGTTGATATTTTGAATAAGTATGGAAATGATATTGAAAAAGCAAAAGCATACATAAGTCTCGGTGGCACGTATGATGACAATGACAGTGATTTCCAGGAAAAAATTAAATTATATGAACAAGGTATAGCAGCCTTTCATAAGGCTGGCGACAAAATTAGTGAGGCACAAATTATGCAGTTTACTGCCGATTTATATTATAATCAAAATCAGTATGCAAAATCGCTTCAGTTGTTACAGCAGGCACTTGTTATTTATCAATCAATCGGGTATAAGCAATTACAAGGTCTGTATAACCTTATGGGTGCTGTCTACAATAGTAAAAATGATTATACACAATCATTGTATTATAATTTGCTTGCAGCAAAAACAGGCGAACAATTAAAAGATACCGGGCGCTTAATGTGTACCATTTATGACAGGCTGGCTTTAAATTACCTCAACATAAGTTATTATCAGCAGGCGTTGACCTATTTTAATCAAGCATTGATTATTTCAAAAAAATATTTTGACACGGCATCAATTATACTCATACGTCAAAACATGAGCGAAGTCTCACGGCGAATGGGAAACTATGATAAAGCGCTGGAGTTTTTAAGTGAAACCCAGGCAAGGTATGCATCAAAAGATTTAAGTCTGGCTTTGCGTGGGGACATAATTTTTGAAACTTTATATGTGTGGCTTCATAAAAAAAAGGAAGCGGATAGATACTATCAAAAGTTGCTGGCATGGTACAATTCAGCTTTACCTGATTCAGCGTACAGGCCGGTGATTTGTTTGGTGATAGGAGATTACCTGGAGGCAAATGGCAGGTTTAATGAGACCTATAATTATCTGGATGTTTTCAGCAAGGAAGTAAAAAACAAACCACCGATGCCTACAAGGCTCGTGCATTTTGAATCGCTCTATTATAAAGCGGATTCTGCTACGGGAAATTACATCGGAGCGTTGCAACATTTTGGAAAATACAAAGCTATTTCAGATTCGGCATCTAATATGGATAAAACAAAGCAATTTGACCAGTTGAGGCTGCAGTATGAAACAGAAAAAAAAGATAAGGATATTCAGTTGCTAACGCAGCAAAATCAAATACAGGATACAACAATTTCACAACAAAAATCTACAAAGAATATTATCATCGGCGGTGCATCAGCGCTATTATTATTGCTGATAATTAGTTACCGTGCTTATCGTCAAAAACAAAAAAATAATCTCAGGTTAAAAGTTAAGCAAGATGAGATCAATCAACAAAATGAGTTATTAAAAAAACTGGTCAGCGACAGGGAATGGCTGCTGAAAGAAATTCATCATCGTGTAAAAAATAATTTACAAATTGTTATCAGCCTCCTGAATACACAGTCAGCATATCTTGACAATGAAGATGCTTTAAGAGCGATTAAAAACAGCCAGCATCGGATGCATGCCATGTCGCTTATTCACCAACGGCTTTACCAATCGGATAATCTTTCGTGTATTGATATGCATTGGTATGTACAGGAATTAGCGGCCTATATGCGGGAGAGCTACGCTTCAGATAAAAAGATACAATTCATTTTAAACATAGAAAAAATAGAACTGGATGTAGTACAGGCGGTACCGTTAGGATTAATATTAAATGAAGCCATCAGCAATGCCATTAAATATGCTTTTCCAAATAACAAACCCGGTGAAATTGCTATAACATTAAAAAGATTAAAAGATAACAACTGTTCCCTCACTATTACCGATAACGGCATTGGGCTTCCTAACGGTTTTGATGTGCAGAACAGTGAATCACTTGGCATGAGCTTACTTTACGGCTTAAGTGAACAGTTGGGCGGCGCCCTGGAGGTAAGTAATAATAATGGGCTGAGCTTACAGGTTGGTTTTATTATTAATGACGAACTGGATTCTGCAAAGCAATCACTTATTTAAATTTTTTAGATTGAAAGACAAAGAAAAAATATTAATTGTTGAAGACGAATTTATTGTTGCCAATGATTTGCGTATTATGCTCAGCAAAGCAGGTTACCAGGTGGTCGGCATAGCATCTTCTGCAGAACAGGCACGCAAACTTTTTGAGTTGCGCAAACCTGATTGGATATTGCTTGATATCGTATTAAAAGGTGAAGAAACCGGTATTGATCTTGCCAGAGAATTTCACCTGAAAAAAATTCCCTTCTTATACATTTCTGCCAACACCAACCAGGCAATTTTGGAAATGGCAAAAGCCACCGAGCCTTATGGCTTTTTGGTAAAGCCTTTTAGAGAAAGAGATCTTTTGGTAATGCTTGATATTGCCCGTTACCGTTATGGTTTGGAAACAGGTTCAATCACCAGTGTTGCAACAAATATTCATGGTGACATGAATACAAAAGGCATTATTGGCAATAGCGCTGCATTGCGAAAAGTATTGGAGAAAATACAAGTTGTTGCCGCTTCTGATACTTCCATTTTAATATTGGGTGAAAGTGGTACAGGTAAAGAAAAAGCAGCACAAATCCTTCACCAGCTTTCATCACGAAAAGAAAAACCTTTTGTTGTAGTTAACTGTGCTGCGTTGCCCATTACCTTGATCGAGTCGGAATTATTTGGTCATGAAAGAGGCGCATTTACCGGCGCAAGTAGTAAGCGCACCGGCAAGTTTGAACAGGCAAACGGCGGAACAATTTTCCTGGATGAAATTGGCGAATTGCCCTTGGAGGCGCAATCAAAATTATTGCGTGTGTTGCAGGAAAAAGAAATAGAAAAATTGGGAAGTGATAAAACAATAAAAGTTGATGTACGCATTATTGCAGCTACCAATCGTAACCTGCAAAAAGAAATTGCCGAAGGAAGATTCAGGCTGGATCTATATTATCGCCTGAATGTTTTCCCCATCGAGCTGCCACCGTTGCGTAACCGTATGGAAGACCTTGAAGCATTAGCAGATCATTTTCTGAAAAAGTATTCGCGCAACAATGGCAGGCATGTAACAAATATTTCAGCAACTGTTCTTAAACAAATGCAACTATATACCTGGCCCGGAAACATTAGGGAATTGGAACATTTTATAGAACGAAATGTGTTGCTTACAAGCGGTAATACGATTGATACTATCGAGCCGTTGGAAAATATTGCTGCTCCTATAGAAGACAATAACAGCGAGCTAAAAACAATGGAGCAAATGGAACGGGAACATATTTTAAGAACTCTAAAATCCTCTAATGGAAAGGTTTCCGGCGCAGGCGGCGCTGCAGAAATTTTAAAGATTCCTGCACAAACTCTATTTGCAAAAATGAAAAAACTGGGAATAAAACAAGATTACAATTAAAAAATCATTTATACCAATTTATCTATGCCGGAGCAAAATTATACAGTGACAAATAATGAAAGGGAAATGCAGTTGGAAATAAATGTGAATGATGAAAAAGCATTTCTTGTATATCGTTTTTACAAAAAAAGTATTGCCTTTATGCATACACAGGTTCCTGGAGCATTAGAAGGAAAAGGTGTTGCCGGCACACTTGCCTAAGCAGCTTTTAACTATGCAGAAGCAATAAAAAAACCTATGATGGTTTATTGGCCTTTTGTAGGCAAATGGCTGCAACGTTATCCAGGATATAAACAGCAGTTAGATGCTGCGTATTATAAAAACAAATAATAATTCATTTAAAAACAAATATTATGGAAGATAAAATTTTAGGCATTCATCACATAACCGCTATTGCCGGTAATGCACAACGCAATTATGATTTTTATACAAAGGTTTTAGGCTTACGAATGGTAAAGAAAACCGTAAATTTCGATGATCCCGGAACGTATCATTTTTATTATGGAAATGAAGAAGGCGCACCCGGAACTATTCTTACTTTTTTTCCCTGGGAAAATATTGGTAAAGGCACAACGGGAACCGGTATGGCAACAGAGATTGGCTATTCAGTTCCTGGAAACAGCCTCGATTTCTGGATAGACCGGTTTAAGAATTTTAATGTGCCTTTTACCGAAAAAGAAGAACGCTTTGGCGAAACATTGCTTCCCTTCACAGATCCCGATGGTTTAAATATTGCATTAATTGTTTCCAAAAATGCGGATGAAAGAAAGCCCTGGCAGACACCTGAATTACATGAAGCTGTTGCTACAAAAGGATTTTATAATGCCACGCTTACGTTGCAAAATGTAGATGAAACAGCTAAAGTGTTAACCGACATTTTGGGCTATAAATTACTGAGCCAGGAAGGCAACCGATATCGTTTTATTACCGACGAATTAGCTAACGCATCAATAATAGATATTCTTGAAACGCCCGATGGCAAACCCGGTAGAAATGCAGCCGGCACCAATCATCATATCGCCTTTCGTGTAAAGAATGAAGATATACAGATGGCATTTCGTGAAAAGCTGGTGAGGAATTATTTGCAGGTCACACCGCAAATTGACCGCGATTATTTTTATTCAATTTACTTCCGTGAACCTGGTGGCGTATTGTTTGAAATTGCAACAGAAAATCCCGGGTTTACAATAGATGAGCCACTTGCTGAATTAGGAACGCATCTTAAACTGCCAAAGCAATATGAATCTTCGAGAGGTGAGATTGAAAAAGTATTACCCGTATTAAAATAGCATCACTAAATACCATCTTTTAATAAAATATTTTATGCACAAAGAGTTAATTATTTATTCAGGCAATAAAATCAATCCTACAAAAGCGCTTATCATGTTGCATGGAAGAGGAAGTAATGCGGAAGATATTCTTTCTTTAGCCGGCAATTTGCATGTAAAAGATTATTTACTGGCGGCACCAGAGGCCACTAACGGAAGCTGGTACCCGCAATCTTTTTTAGCCCCACCCAAACAAAATGAACCCTGGCTTTCATCAGCATTGGATTTAATAAAAACAATTGTTGCCGGTATTCAAAAGAGAGGGATACCAAAAGACCAAATTTTCTTTACAGGATTTTCACAAGGCGCTTGTCTTACTCTCGAATATGTAGCAAGAAACGCGGCTAAATATGGCGGTGTTGCAGCATTTACCGGCGGCTTAATTGGCGATAAAATTTATACGGAAAATTATAAAGGAGACTTTACCGGAACACCTGTTTTTATTGGTTCGTCCAATCCTGATTTTCATATACCTGTTAGGCGCGTGTATGCTACCACAAATATTTTAAAGAATATGGGTGGCGCGGTAACAGAAAAAATTTATGACAATATGGGACACACTATAATACCGGAAGAGATCACAACAGTAAATAATATAATTTTTAAATAACAAATTATGCAAACAATTTATTCTACTGCACACGTGTTGTTTCCTTATTCTTGCGGAGGACGTATTGATCAAATATTTTTAGCAGTAATTTATTTGTCGGTCTCATAATAAAATTGGCAAAAAGCCCTTTTCTGGAAACGGGCCATTAAAATTTTAAAAACATTTTTTATTATTCAAAAACTAAATTTAAAAAAATGAGCAGTTATGCAATCCGTGATCCTTATAACGATCACCTACTTACACCGGAAAATGCGGCACTGGTAATTATAGATTATCAACCTACGCAGATAAACTCAGTTAATTCTATGTCAAGAAAGAAATTGATAGATAACATTGTGATTGTCGCAGAAATGGGCAAGTCGTACAATATGCCAATTGTTCTTTCTACAGTTAACGTAAAGACGGGTGTAAATAAAGAAACTATTCCCGCACTCTTAAATGTTTTGAAAGGTGTTCCATCTTTTGACAGAACTTCTATTAACGCCTGGGAAGACAAAGAATTTAATGAAGCTGTAAAGAAAACCGGGAGAAAAAAACTCATAATGACTGCGTTGTGGACTGAGGCCTGCCTCGCCTTTCCTTCTTTAGACGCTTTAAAGGAAGGCTATGAACTATATGTTGTTGCAGATGCCGTAGGGGGCACTTCTGCCCTTGCCAATGAAATGGCTTTGAGGCGTATTGAGCAGGCCGGGGGTAATCTTATTAGCATTGCCGGATTGTCCTGTGAATTGCAACGCGACTGGGCCCGGCACGAAACTGCAAAGTATATGGTAAAAGCGCTTATTGATGTTGGTGCTTTTTTAGAGTTGTAACTAATCTGAGAAGGAATAGCGTTTAAGCATTGCTGTTAGTACATTATTTTGTGAAATATTTTTCTGTTCCATGAGAACATTTTATAGATAGAGAAAGAAAATAAGTATTTCAAGCTCGTTCCATTAGAACATTTTGTGTCTTTGAAATTGGTTCGTTTGAAAATATATTTCTCATAAAATATTTCAAATCTTTGTGGTAAAGATATTTTTTTGGAGCAGGTTTTAAAGATTAGTTTTTATATTATGATAAGCCAAAATATAGAAATTCCCTATTTTTTAATTAGTCAGTGTCGATATTTTTTTTTTGATTGGCCATGAAGTAAATAAATGAAAAATGACAATTCAAATAAAACCCGGTGGAAAATTTCTTATGCAGATGCAAACAATCGGAAGAAATTTTTCTCCCTTAAAAATAAAAAATATCCGGGTTTACATGTTGGGCCAGTCGATAAATTTACTTGGAGACTGGATGCAACAAACGGCGCAGGCATGGATCGTTTGGGAATTAACTCATAAGATAACTGATTTAGGTATTGTTGCATTCTTATCTCAAATACCTTTTTTTATTTTTGGCCCCTGGGTAGGAGTGATCTCCGATAAATTTGACAGGAAAAAAATATTGCTTGTAACACAGCTTCTGGCCATGCTTTTTGCATTTATATTAGCTTTTCTAATCCAGACTAACCGGCTTCAATTAGGCCACGTTTACATCCTGGCATTTTTATTAGGCATAGTAACTGCTTTCAACATAACAGCAGAGCAGGCATTTATAGGTGACATAGCAGGCCAGGGGAATATTAAAAATGCCATTGCTTTAAATAATATTATAAACCAGATTACACGCCTTACCGGCCCTGCAATTGCCGGATTCCTGATTGCTACTATTGGCGCTGCACCTGCTTTCTGGTATAATGGATTTAGTACATTAATATCCATTATTTGTATTCTGTTTATTCATTCAACACGGGAGATTAAGAAACAGGAAGGAAATGGGTTAAAGCAATTCAAAGAAGGGTTGATGTTTTTTCGCAATCAAAAATTGCTTCGCCTGATCATTCTTTTTGCAGCGATACAAACTTTTTTCGGGATGTCATTAGTTCAGTTGATGCCCGCTTATTCCACTGTAATATTAAAGGGGAATGCCAATACCCTCGGGCAATTGATTGGTTCGGCGGGCGCAGGTTCTCTATTGGGAATAGTTATTGTTTTCCCATTTATGCAAAGGATCAAAAAATCATGTGTGGCTATCGGCAGTGCTGTAATTTGGGCAGGCACCTGGTATATATTGTTCTCTTTTTCAAAAAGTCTTCCATTGTCAATGGTTTGCCAGTGCATGGCCAGTCTTGGCGCGGCCAACGTACTCACGCTTTCTATTGGATTGGCCCAGGAGCTTACGCCTGTTGATATGCGGGCCAGGATCCTTAGCACTTTTATGATGATCATTTTTGGATTGCAGCCGGTTGCTTCCTACCTGGTAAGTAAGAGCGCAGATATTATTGGTATCAATAAAATGATGCTAATCAATGGAACATTTATGGTTTTCCTTCCAATCCTGCTTTTAACTATTCCTTCTCTGTATAAACTTAAAGCAACCATTTATCTACCCCATCTTCCTGTTTTAAGAAATCATACTATTTAATAACGGAAAGGATTAGACGAAAATGATTTGCCTTTATCATAAAAATTAACGGGGAAGAAACTTGTGCCGCGTATGATACCATTTATTCTTTTACATTTTCCCCGCATCAGGAAGGAGCTTAAAAGATATTGGCTGGTTAAAAAGCATTTTGCGTTCAGCTTCGGCAATTATTACAACCCGGTTAAATCTGGTTTTACAAGAAAGATACGTTCAAGATCAAATAAAAAGTTCGAATCTTCTCGACCTAAGTCTGCTACATTTAAAACCGAACATTAATGGATGCTATGGTTGGTTTAGATTTCATTAATAGGTACCTCACGGCTAAATTGCCATATCAATTATATGGCCGAGTGCTAACGGAGAGTTTTCAATGTGCAACAACGAATATCTCTCTTCGATATACCTGGCTTCATTATACGCAATCCAAATATTTTTTTATCATCTTCATAAGCAATTATTTTTAAGGCAGATCGAGAGCTGCCAAAGCGTTTTAAATCATTACCGGTACACCGGCTTTTGGACTTCCGAAAAGAATAAATTCAAGGGGGAACAAATTAATGCCTACAGTCATTGCTTCATTTTGTTGGTTAATCCCGGAATAAATTGTAGCCCTACGCCGCAATAAAAATTCCTGCAAACGATCAATAGTTTCTTTTACAGAATAGGAACTTTGACGAATGATAACTCCTTTCGGATTCATAAATTTTAAATTTTTAGAGGGGTATTCTTGTGGAAACCGGAAAAACGTTTATTCTTTTTTGTTTATATTTTATGACCCCGAAGGACCAAATCGTTCCGTACGAATAATGTTCGGTGGCAAGCCAGTATCAACCAGTGTGTTGGCAACACTTTCTACCAGTGAAGTCGGACCGCAAACGAAGCAATTGGGCTGAATTTTAAATGGGGCTAACACATCACTCAGCATCGCCTGGTCAATTCGCCGCTGGTAACCCGTCCAATTAGGTGGGGACTTGCGCGTAAATGTCACAAAGAGATTAAAATGATTATCCTGGTCAGCCATTTGCATCAATTCCTGTTGGTAAATAAAATCTTCGCTGGTTCGAATGCTGAATAGCAAAGTAGCCGGGCTGGTAGCCCCAATCTTTGCCCTGTGCCGTAACATCGCCATTAATGGTACCACCCCTGACCCACCAGCTACCAAAAGAAGAGGAACATCTTTCATCTCATCCCTCCACGCAAAATAGCCCCCTATCGGTCCCCGTACTTCCAGCGAATCACCGGTTACAAGCACGTCATGCAGGTAAACCGACACTTCACCGTCCTCAATTAACTCAACCGTCAAATCAATGTGACCGGTTTGCTCCGGTGGCGATGCAACTGAATAGCTTCGTTCAGCCTGGTAACCATCCTCAGCGGTCAACCTAACGTCGTAATGCTGGCCCGGCAAATGCGCGATCCAATGCGGAAGCTGCAGTCTTATAGTCTTCACCCTGGGTGTCTCTTGTACGATAGCCTGTACCAGGCCGATCTGCCAATAAAATTTGTCTGTACCAGGTAATAAATTATTTGTCATCTGACCTATATCGTTGCTCTTGCCATGGATCTCCGTACATGCTATAACCTCCCAGCTCCCAGAAACCAGGCTCGTCGGCTGCCAGGAAGCGCAACCCCTTAATCCATTTAGCACTTTTCCAAAAATAGAGATGCGGTACTACTAACCGGGCCGGGCCGCCATGTTCCGGAGCTAAAGGCGATTCTTCATAACGTAGACCAACAAACGCTTTCCCGTTCTGCAAATCAACTAACGGAATATTGGTTGTGTAATCTCCGTAAGAATAAGCCATTACATAGCGGGCTTCCGGCCTTAACGTAACATGTTCGAGTAATATATCAATGCTGATACCTTCCCAATGAGTGTCTAATTTCGACCACTTCGTTACGCAATGTATGTCTTTAGTGAACGATTGAACAGGCAAATCGTTGAATTGTTCCCACGTCCATTGTTGAGGCGATTCAACCAATCCGTCCAGTGAAAAGGTCCATGAGCTAACCGGTACCCGGGGCGTTGGACCGGCCGACAACACTGGAAAATCGCGTGCCTGGTATTGACCTGGCGGAATGCGTTCAGTCCGGCCGGAGTTGCGTTTACTTCCGAAACCCTTATTGAAGAATGCCATATGGAAATATTAGATGATTAAATTTAAATAATTTTTTTTATTTATTATTAGCCTGGTTAAGCCATCAGGATATATGAATGGTTTCTTCTCCATATTGATACAAAACTTTCTCAAAAGGAATAACTTGTTGAACGAGGTAGGTTTTTACAAAGACCCCCGCTTCTTCCTTTACCATCTTTTTAAACCATAGCCCTTCCTTTTGTGAAATCACGATAGGGCCATCCTTGCAACGACCGTTACAGAGTGTTTAGTGGTATGAATTTCATCCGTTAAACCACAATCAGCAACAGCGGTTCTTATAGCTAATGTACTTTCTTCAGCACTCAAAAGCCTGCAGCTTCCACCGTTACACAGAAAAAGATGCTGCTTAATTTTTGTAAGGTCCCTGATCGCCATGGATACTTTTTTTTTATTGTTGAAATCCTGAATACAAAACGTATGAATAAAATAATATCATTAAAAGAAAAAAACTTATGCCGATTATTGTGAGTACACTATCCGCTAATTCAATAGCCGGCATAACATGGCTGATAATTTTGTAACTTCCTACAATCAGCGAAATATAATCAATGATCCATCCAATTGTCTTGACCAAGCACACGAACAATTGCTACCCTTTTGCCCCGCATGTACATGGGTACACGGTAATGGCCAATGGGATAACGAATGGACACACTTACAATATCCCCCGCTTTATACTTTGCAGGATTATGATGTACAACTTTCATCACGGGGTAATTTTAATGAAATGATTAATTAATATGAGGTAAAATTAAATAGTCTAAATAGGCAGTGCAATGTAAATGTTGCGGCAAACGTTGTAAACATTTGATTAAGAGAAACTAAAACTTGACTTTAATTTGTGTATATGCTTCCTTTACTTGCTAAGGGAAAACCCAGGAAAGATAAGTTGCCGCCAACAGTAATCTTAATGAAACATTTTAGATCTGCGTACTAACCGAAAGGCATAAACGTAAACTTATTTATCATTTAATAAAAAAAGCGGTTGTTGTCAGAGAAATGCCTCTAAACATTCCTAAAACTTTCTTACAATCAGTACACCTGCAATAATAAGTACGATACCCAATAACCTCCACATATTAAAACTATGTTGCTCAGCAACCAATATGTTGTAATGATCCATCGCTACAGCAATAATTACCTGGCCGGCCACGATCAGACCGAATGTGAGTCCCATCCCAATTCGTGGCATGGCAATCATAGAAGCTGTTATGAAGAAAGCGCCAACCACCCCGCCCCCGAGCCATGCATATATAGAGGCTGATTTTAATCCGGACCATGTTATGGTTTCTTTGGTAAATTGAAGATAGAGTGCAACGACGAGTGCTCCCACAATAAAGGAAAACATGGATGCATACACCGGGCTTCCGATAGACTTTCCCAGCCTGGTGTTCAAACCTGTCTGGAAGGGTAATAAAGCACCACACGTAAAGACAATAATGTACCAGGTTAATTTCATGATCTCTTAATTTAAGAAACAAAATTCCCGACTTAATTGGAATTAGGGTTTGCTGCGATATTCATGTTTTTTGATTTACAGATTCATTCTTTCGATAATATTTTTTAGTGGATTAATTATATGAACAGGTATTTATAAATTCCTCATGTAATTAAAATCCAACCGAATTAGCAAGATTTAATGTAGAAACCTGCTTTAAAGAATAGCAATTCTTTCCTGGTTGTAACTATCAAAAAGTTTGAATCAGATCCAAAAGCTTTAGGGTTTATTTTTTACAACTTTTGTACATTCTTTTCATGGAATGAAAAAAAAATTTTATGAAGGCATATGTAAACTTATGCGAGGTGATTGTTGACATGCATGAAAGAGGGTATAGTGATAATTTTGATTTGACCAGTAATTGCATTTAATGGGTCCAGGAGAGGCTGGAATTGAATCCGGATGAGTTTTAAATTACTGAATGTCACAGCCTCCTGGGAAAATGTGGAGATGGATTAATCGTCTTTGGAATCGTATCCCCCGAGGTTCCTTGTAAAAGGTTTAATGCTCAATCGTTATCAAACTCCACTATTCGGGTATCCTTTAATAATTTTGAAAAAAGTGGAAGAACTGGTATCAATCACAGACGCCGATAATGTGGACATGAGTTTGTGCGGGAGCGCTTCCTGAAAAAGCGGCATATTTACTTTAATATTTTTTTATGGTACCTATTTTTACAACAGCGTCAAAAATATTAACTGACCCGTTATATGTTTAAAATTTTCGGAATAGAACCAATGACTGCCTGATCATTACCCAGTTAAAAAAATCATTCCATATGAACTTTAACAGTTATAATATTGTAAATAATGAAAAGCAAATGCAGTTTGAAATTGAGGAAAATGGCAAGACGGCATACTTGCCTTATCGATATTACAAAAAGGATGTTGCCTTCCTGAATACATACGTCCCTGTTGAATTACGTGAAAAGGGTATGGCAGGAGCGCTGGCAAAGGCCGCATTTGAGTTTGCAAAAAAACTAAACAAACCCGTAATCGCTTATTGCCCTTTCGTGGCTTCTTTTATTAAGAAGCATACAGAATATAACGGGCAGTTGGATCCTGAATTTCATAAGGACAGCCAGCCCCCGGGTATAACTTAGTTAGTCAAGACCTTTTTAATTAACGGACTTACATCCAGCAGGGATTCAACGGAACCGGGCAACAAATACCTGTCTCCAATGTAAGAGGCCTCATTATATCCAATCCAGACCTTTTTTTCATTATCTTCCCATGCAATTACTTTCAATGGCAGATCAAGGGCGACCAATGGATTTTCTGCCATTATTGGCCCACCGGTTTTTGGATTTCCGAACAGGATAAATTCAAGAGGTCTTAATCGCAATCCTACTTTTTCTGCTTCTACCTGCTGATCAATCCTTGCGTAGATCGTGGCTCCATGCTCTTGTAAAAATGATTGCAAACGATCAATGGTTTCCTTAACGGAATATTGACTCTGAAAAATAGCAATACCTTTGGGATTCTGCATTTGTAAAATTTTTTATGGGTAAATAAAAGCATAACCAATAGGCCGCGGCCCGGCCAATAAACTCCCTACGCGCTACCTTATGAAATAATAAACTCAATTGAATATTGGAATAATTTGATTAATTACCTCTTGCATATTTGCAAAATGTTCCTCTTCCTAATTTAAAATTTTAAAACCATAAATAACACCGGTAAATTTACACTATCAATATTTTTATCCAAGGTAGATTTAAAGGAAATCATTGTACAGTAGAAGTTTCATACGCTTCTTCTGCAAGTAATTTCCAACTCAATTTCAAAACGAGATTTAAAAAACCATACATTCGAATAGCCCTTTTATCAAAAAAACTGAATTGGAGATATAATTATTGGTGATCGAAAGTTAGCTTCTTTAAACTTGCCGAATCTGAAGACAACATGCAATACGAAATGGGTAAAAACGAAATGAAACAATTTGGCAGCGCAAATCTGAAATTTAATCCGAAGTTTATATGCAACCCCGTCATTTGGGGATACTCGTATTCCTGTATATCGTAACTTACGGATACGCGCAAACGAAATTTTATATAGACAAACTATTATTTTTTACGCATGAATGCTTCCTTAAACAACTGCACCGCTATTACTATAATGATGACAAATAAAAA
>JBDTOV010000126.1:0-15067 GCA_039933035.1 Ginsengibacter sp.
GCAAATCCCATTTATGAAAATCATTGGTGGGGTGAAGGTGAGGTGAAAATGTATTTGGATGGTGATAGAAAATTTCCAACATTGGCCGGCACAGGAACGGAGGATTATATTGGAACCGGTTGGGGGCAGGGTGAATTTTTTAATGACTATGCAGGTTCTTTATATGCTAATAAAGACAAAGATAACGGTTGGTGTTTTTACCGCTATCATATTCCTGACCCAATATTTTTTAAAACAGATTGTAAAGTAACGCTACCCGAAATGGGCAGTAACAAAAAAGAACTTGTCGCAGATTTGCAGGCCAAAGGTGTTCCATTAATTCCCGTAACGATTGATGACCAGCACGGGTATCCGAAACCGTTATATGCACCGGGCAAAATTTTGAATTTGAACGATACAACTTTGCCAAAAGGCTATGTAATGTTTTACAGAAGTGATGATGTTTCAGCAACTGCATATTTCTATTTGAATACACCAACAGATGATTTACCGGCATTGCAATCAACAGTGATAAGAACATATAAACTGCATAGCAATAACAGTAAATAAGTTCGACTACGATACACTGTAGGCCTGGAAACCTCCCAGCAATTTTCAGCTTGAATGGATAATGATGCTACTGTATTTCATTCACGTCATCAATCACATAACAATGTTCAAAACGTTTCATACCAATGCGTGGATAATAATTAACTGCAGCCGGAGCAGAAAGCAAGATGAGTTTGGCTTTGGGTGTAGCAAGTTTTGTTTGCCTGATGAGTTCTTTTCCTATCCCGCTTTTCTGATAACTTTTATCAACAGCAAGGTCAGAGAGATAACAGCAGTAAACAAAATCAGTAACCGAACGTGCAACGCCAACCAGTTTGTTATTTTCTCTTGCGGTGATGATAAGGTCAGCATGTTGCAACATTTGTTCAATGCGCTCCTGTTCATTCACCGGCCTGCGCTCTGCAAGTGTTGATGCTTTTAAAACATCAATAAATTCTTCTGCAGTAAGGCCGTTTTCAATTTTATATTCAATCATTCAGAAAAATATTTTAAATAAAGTTATTTTTTTCTCACCATAATAAAATAGCCTGTTGCACCACCGTTTGCTTTTACATCAGCCGAAGGCAATGATACTTTTCCTTTTGGAAATGGCTTACTATATACATTGTAATAGCGATACTGTGCAACAATTTGCCCGTTCTCTTTTTTAAAATCTTTCAGCCACGCAGGAATCGTTGAATGAAAATTTAAATCCAATGTTTCGTAAGCAACATACACTTTTGCATCCTCATCAATATTAAAATGTAAAAAATTGTTTACTGATGTATCTGCATCATTGATGTCTTTTTTAATAAACGTTAATCCATCATAACCGGCAAGATTGCTGAAATTAATTTCTTCTAAATCTGTTGTAAGCACAGTGTCTTTACTATTGAAGTTTGGCGTTTCATGCAGCATCATTTTTGAAACCCTATACGTTGTACCATCGCTGGTAACAGCATTTGTAACAAGCACTTCATTTTTATTTTTTTGTGTGATTGCAAGCTGGAAAGTTTTTTCCACCGCATCACCATCTTCATCTTTCAACTGAACATGCAATGCGTAATTTCCTGTTTTTACAGGTACGCCTTTTAATGTTCCGTCAGTATATAAAAGCAAACCTGCAGGCAATTCAATTTGTTGAATTGAATAAACAAGTTCGCCATTACCAATACCATTTAATTTCTCCTTATAAAAACTTCCGGCTTGTGCTGCAGTTAATTTTTTTGTTTGAAATGCAGGCAGAATATTTACTTTCATAATTGTTTGCGCCACAGATGTTTTGCCCTTATCATCCAAGGCAATTGCTTTAATGATATTATCGCCCTTTTCTGCTTTTATATTGATGGAATATGGTTCGTGTATAAATGATTTTATCAATTTATTATTTTGATACACTTCAACTCTTGCAATACTTCCATCTTCATCGTGCGCATCAATATTTACAGCAACATTCTCATTCGCGTTTGCAGATTGTTTATATGCTGGCGTTTTAAAAAATATAGCTGGATAAACATTACCATCATTGATTTTTGAATATGCCCAACCCGTTAAATCCTGCGTACTTGACGCATTCCACATTACCACATGACCAATGTTTTTATAATTTGAATAGCGCGGATTTACACCGGTAACCCAGGTAGCGCCGGTATCATTTACATCGCCATTCAAATGACGAATGTCTGCAACATTTTTTCGTAATGATCTTGAAAAATAATCTGTCTCACCCTGGTTGCACCAAAGCGGTATATCTTTTACTTTAGTCGAATCGCCATGAAAACTCATACCCATTGTAATAGCGGCGGCAAAATAATTTGGATATTTTTGAATGATGCCGAACGTGCCGCCGCCACCCATTGAAAAACCACATGCATATACACGCTGCACATCACCATTTTGGCTCGCAATTAATTCATCCATAACTTTTTTTAATGCAGTAAAATGCTGCTCCCATCCGCGTGAAGTTGCAGGCACAACAATATAGGTAGGGACTGATTGCGTATCGGCTCCGAAGTTGTGCCACATACGCACCGGCGGGTCAACACAATTGCGCAACGTAGCATGGCTATCAACGCCGCAACATCCATGCATAAATAAAACAAGAGGGTACTTTTCATTTGCCTTCATATTTTTTGGCGTGTACAAATAATATTCCGTCGAATCCTGTTTATGCCAGCTCCATTCGGGTAAGCCTTTGTAATCTATTGATTGGGAAAATGTGCCTGATGTAAACAGTAATAATAAAATTGAAAGAAACCTTTTCATGTGTTAAGATATTTTACCAGCTTGATGAAATACATAAAGTACTATAAAGTTCTTCGAACAATTATTTTAAAAGGATTCACAATTTTTTGACACAGTCTTTTCTTTGAACCGTCGGCACATGTTTATCATTCATAATTTACCAGTATATACTTTACCTTATCAGCAATCATTTCAAAATCTACATAACTTGATTGTTCACTGATTGATTGTTTGAATGAAATATTCTTATTGTTAGAATTAACAGATGCTACTCTTGTATGTTCAGGCAATAAAATATGAAATAACATTTTATTGCCGCCGGTTGTTGCTGTAAGATGAATGCTATGCTGCTTTTCATCATTGATAAAATGATAAGCAACATAACCCTTTGATGCAGCAAAACGAACAGTTGTGCTAACAGTATCGCTTTTTGTCGTTATCCATTTTGGCGAAATAATTGGCGCTTCAAATGCTTCACTCTTTTCTGAATTTTTTACTCCGGCTAAACCTTCAATCATTGCATCCATATTTGTTGCAGCAGCCCAGTCATCAGGCCCGCCATAGGAAACAGGGCTTACCGGCACGTAATGTTTTTCATTTGATAAAGTAATACCAAGCACTGCATAAATATTATTGTTTTGAGATGATTGCAACACAATACTTGTAATTTTTTTCTGCGGATGAGGATTATCAACAGCACACCAGCTCACGCCAATGCCTTCACTCACATCATTTTTTCCATACCATGCAACGCCTGAAGTTTCTGTTTTTAGTTCAGTGAACCACCAATAGGCAAGCTGCTTACCCATGATGATGTATTGTAAATAACTGCTTCCATCTTCATACATAAATTTTACAATGCCCGCTACATTTTCTGATGCAGGTTTACTGGCAGTATTCAACAAATAAATACATGCGGCTGTATCATTAACAGGCACGCTGGTTGAACCAGGAAAATCTTTTTGGTTTGAAACAGCAACAACTGCATTGCGGTTATTTTTTGCAGGATCAATTACATTAAATTTAATACTGTCAAATATTTGTTCGCCAACAGGCAGGTTATGAAAATCATCACCGGGTTTTCCTCCATTCATCCATTTGTGATTTGCTGCACTATTTGTGTTTGATAAATCCATATTTGCGTAAGCGGATATATCAACAGTTTTATAAACCGGCGCAGGTGGCGGCGGAGGAATTGACCCTGTATAAGAAAAATAAATTTTGTTATCATATTTTTTTCCAAGCTCGAACACGCGATTTAAAATGTCGGTTCCATAATTTTCAAATCCATTTGCATAGGCTCCGCGTGCAAGCTCGCCGGCCACATGCCCGCCAACGCCGCCATTCATATATTGCCAGATGTCATCATGAGCGCCAAAACCTTTTTGAAATGGCGGATAGATTGCATACCACTCACCGGGCGAACCAACAGGCAAATGATTTTTTAAATTGAGATAAGTTTCGATGATGGCTTTGCTTTGTTCATGTGTAATATCACGATTAATTGAATAAGCATTTGATTGTGCAATTTGTGATTTTTCATCAACACCCAAATGACGATGAACGCTTGAATCCTCATCAATAAAATGCGTGAAGAATTTTCTGTTCCAGGCAAGTTTATTTAGACGTTCGCTCATTTCATCTGCACGTTGCTTATACTTCATTGCTTTCGCTGAATCACCTGTTGCATTAAGCATTGCAGCAAGATTATAACATGCCTGTATGTAGCCTGTATTGTCGCCAAAGAAGACGCCGAACTTTGATTTGTTCGGATCAATGATCATTGTGTTGGTGATACCGATGTTGGGCATGTATTCATCCTCCACAGCAAAATCCCAGCTATCAATCGTATAAACCCTTTTTAATAAACCAAAACGTTTGCTCCAGCGTGCAGGATCGTTCGGGGCATAATCTAAAGCACGTTCTGCCGATTCAAGATTCTTTTTCATCCATGCTTCGTTACCATCACTTTTCCACACAGCATAAATAGTATTTACATATAAATATTCAGGATGATTTTCTACAGGCTGACGCACAAAAACTTTATCGCCAATCTTTTTACTGTAGCCTGAAAATTTATCTCTGGTTAAAAAATAATCAACATTATGCTGGTATTGGATATAACTATAGATCATGCCGTCATCTCTTTGCGATTGACGCATAATGTCGATCAGCTCAGCTCCATTCGGCATAAAATATTTCATGCCCTTCATGGTTTGATAATTATCCAAAATCCAGGGCACAAATACATGATATGTTTTACCGTTCCATTCAATAGGAAATGTTCCTTTTTTCGAATCCGCAAACATGCCGTTATAAAAAAGGGTAAACATTTTTTTATAATATCCGCCATCATCAATGTTCGTTTTTGCATCAACATAAAAGCTCAGTGAATCAATTATTTTATTTTGATTGTATATCCAAATGGTTTGTTTGCCCAATGAGCCGCCAACAATAAAATGTATTATTAGTTTGGTTGGTGATGAAAAATATTCTCTGCCATCGCCATCGAAAACTTTTATGTTACTGCCTTTTGCATTTGTAAGTGCAAGCTTTTGTAAAGGCTGAACAGTTATTGTATCGGTATTTTGCTGTAGGGACACATTATCGTATACGAATAAAGAAGGCTTTGCTATACTTTGCTGCGCAGATATTTTTTGAAAACTTATAATGCAAGTGATAAAAAATAATTTCTTCATAACGTTACGTTTCTCTCAATTACATAATAAGCAGTAAAAAAAATTTCTAATCATTCAACAACAATCACTTTATCGGCATTCATTCTTTTTACAGTTAGAATGCCACCTTTGCTTAAAGCTTTCCATGTAAAACCTTGCGTAGTCAATTCTCTTATTTCAGTTGCCGGCTTTAGATTTAGAAATACCGCAGAAGGCTTATTCAATAACCGCATTTGCTCAATGCCTGATGTATCAAAGGTTCTGTAAAATATTCTAATTGTCTTTGGATTGACTTCTCCTAAATAATCTGAAAACCATTTATCAGCCATAGGTGCATAAGCTGCTTCTTCAATAACGGAAGTTGACGAAAGAATATGCTCTTCATCTGAAGGCGCAAGCGAAGGTATCGCAGCCATGGCCCGCAGAAAATGCCGAACATAATCACCATATCCATCGGTAAGCCAGTTGGCATCATTGGGATAACGGTTTTTACCATCATCATCAACCATATAGGTTGCCCAGTTAAGCTGGCGGACTGCATTATCAAAATGAAAATTATCTTTTGTAAGTGCCATGTATTCTAACTCAGCAGCGGCTTCCCTTGAGGAATGGCTGTTGCCGGGCTGATGATATGCGGTTTGTTCATTCACGACTGTTACGCCATATTTTTTCCATTCCTCGTTAGCAAGTTTTTGATACACCCACCCGAAAATTTTTCTTACATCTGTTTTCCAGTTCGGAAAATATTCCGGATGATTTATCATGAATTGAGCAAATGTAATGGCGTTGATTTGCGTATCGCTCCAACCGGAAATATCTTCAAAAAATGGCCCCCATTTATTATTTTGTAAAGGATATTTTTTCATCCAGTTTATGATTCTATTAAATGCCTGTTTATATAAATTCACCTCGCCAACATTTAGTTTTTGCAGCTCAAGAAATAATTCCAGCGTGCCGCTCCAGTTGGATGTATAGCTGCTTGAACCTACATGCTGATCAACCTGGTTATTGTTGAACAGTTGTCCAATTTGTCCGGTAACTGCATTTACTTTAAATGGAAGCGGCGAATTATTTTCATCACCATCTTTTGTATGTTTTGCAAGCGTGTTAGCAATTTTAATTGCTGCGCTCAAATATTCATCGTCCGTTACGTTTGGATAACTTTCTTTGTTTGTCATTTTATACAGATGCGCCAACTCTAAACCAAAAGAACCGGCTTTATCAGGTTGCGTAAAATTTTTACCAAGAATCATGTCTCCATCATAAATTCCCGAATATACTTTTGTGTTGTATGGATAAGGAAGATTTGCCCATGAACTATTTGAATCAGAAAATCCATGCGTGAGATAGTAGTCTGCAATAAAGCGCATGTTCTCCTGTATGCGGTCGTTGCCAGTGAAAGCATACAGTAACCGCCACGATGATAAAGCCATCGCAAACTGATCGCCGCCAATTCCCCTCGGGTCGTTTACATTTTGCTGCCAGACCTGGTGATTCATATAATAGGGAAGGCCGTTCATATCAGCACGCATCGTATCCCAAAAATTCCAAACAAGATTTATAACATGGCTCCACGCTTTACCCGGTTCGTCATTATACCATGAAATGATATTGCCTGCCGCATCTGTTTTAATATTATGATAGACCAGTTTTTCCGTTTGCGCCGATGCATGTTGCAAACAGAAAGCAAAACATAAAATAATACAGCAGATCTTTTTTTTTGAAGACATTTTAAATTTATTTAGCAATTGGCCTTGTTGAGTAAATACTCTTTCATTTTCTAAACAGACAAATCATTTTTCAGCAGTAATAATAAAATTATTCTTTCGCATATAATGTAGTTACAGAATTTGCAGGCAAAAGAATCGCATCGCTGTTTTTTACGACACCGTAATTTTTGCAATCAGCATTTACAGAAGTTACATATTTATTAAATTGCGAAGGTAAATTGCTTCCTGATAATTTTACCGCTTCATCATTTGCATTATCATTTATTAAAATAATTGTTGTTGTTTTTGCAATATCGTTTTTAAAACCTAAAGAATAAATCTTTGAATTATCCGATGCTGATGATTGTATGCGATAATCACCCGGTCTCACATAACGATAAAAGTTTTTGGAAACATAATAGCGTTTACTTTTATCGCCGGATGAAGACATTAACGAAAACTCATCAATTGTTTGCTGGCTTAGTTCCCAATACAACCATGCAGAAATATTCCCGAAGTTGATAGCTGTGTACATGGCTTTTGAAAGATCAATTGCGCCTTTCATATCATTGCTATAACCTGAAGTTTCCGTCATCCATAAAGGCATATTATATTGAGCACCCCAGCCATACATGGTTTGCCATGTTTGTGCATCAGGAGAATTTGCGGTAACGCCATCCAGCGCATAACCATGCACTGCAATAATGCTTGTATATTTTCTGGCATCAACATCAATTAATGTTGGCTGTACCATTGATGAAACGCCATCAAGGTAACCTATATCTTCGGGCATAAATATTTTTGCAGTGATTCCATCAGCAGCAAATCTTTTTCCCACCACTTTTATTAAATCCCGCAGGGCTTCTCCATTATAAACACAGGATTCATAAGGTTCGCTGAAGCGTGGCTCATTTTGTAAACTAATGGCATACACATCTATGCCTGTTTCTTTCTTAACAATCTTAATATAAGCAACGCAACGCTCAGCAAATTCATCATACATATCGGTGCGCAATTGGTTATCGGTACTCGTTGGATTTGGATTGTAAGCGGGAGCATCAGCCTTCGGGCCATTTACATTACTGTTGGTTTTCATCCATGCCGGCGGGCTCCAGCAACTGATGATAAGTTTTTGCATACCGGCAGCCTTCATATCTTTCAGGTATTGAATATGATCGGTGAAAGAACCATAATGAAAATTATCAAGATTCGTTGTGTGTGGATCGCTGTCATCATTTACATCTTCAAAATTGGTGGGAATATTGTCGCGTAAAATAGTTAAGCCAAGATCATTAATAAGATCACTTACAAAAGATGCGCTGGTAAAAGGCCCACTGTTCCAATACACATCCTTTGCACCAAAACCACCAAAGCCCTGCATGGTTTGATATTTTTTTGAAGCATCAATTGCAATACTTATAACAGTTGTATTTATGATAGCAGAAGCTGATGTATTTGCTTTGCCATCGCTCACTGTAACTTTTGCAGTAAAAGATTTATTTATATCGGCATAAGAATGCTCTTCCTTTGCCACACCTTGTTTTGTTGAGCCATCGCCAAAATCCCAATTATATGTAAGGTTATCCCCATCAACATCAGAGGCTATACTTTCAAATTTAAAAGTATAAGGTTGAACACTTACAATGCTTGCAGAAAGGCTTACAAGCGGAGCATGATTATTACCCGAAGACGAGCCTGTTGTTTTTTGGCAGGCAATGATAAAGCTAAAACAAGCAAGAATAACAGTGATTTTCATTTGCTATAAATTTTCTTAAAAACAAAAGCATGTTGCACTTCAAAAGTTGAAGTGCAACAGCACTGTAATTATGAGAAGAAAAAAATCCTTAAATTAATATCCATCGTTTTGATGAACATTTGGATTCACATCAATTTCGCTATTTGGAATAGGAAAATTAAGATGCTTTGGCAACTGGAACGACATAGTATTTGTATTGGAACTAAAATAATTATTGTCCAGGCTTATTATTCCTTCCATTTGCCACCTTCGTAAGTCAAACCAGCGTTGGCCTTCGCCTCCGAGTTCAATTAAGCGTTCGTTCATTATCCAGTTCATAACTGTACCGGCATTTGTTTGACTGGTTGAATAATCTGCGGGTTCAGTTCCCCCTGAAACCATATTTCTTGCTCTTGTTCTTACCTGGTTTACTAAACCAATTGCATCCGCTGCCGAACCACCCGATTGGATAATTGCCTCCGCCTTTAATAAAAGAACATCCGCATACCTGAGCAAACGGGTATTGTTTACAGAGCCGCCACCCGCCTGGGTAGATTTATTATTTAAAACATATTTTCTCACCGTTCGGTCGGTAGGATTCATGGTCAAATCCAATCGCGGATCAGCAGGGTCAAATGCATTTAATAATTTGGTAGTAGCATAAAAACGGGACTTCCCATAGCCTGCATAGGTGCCTCCATCATTATCATAAAAACCATAGTAGGCCGAAATAGAACCTATTGCATTATCAAAATCATTGGGAAGCCAGATATTATCCAAAGCAAAAGCCTGGCTTGCCTGGAATTCAAAAATAGATTCGCTGTTGTTTTCAGTTTGCCATGAAAAATTATCTTCAAAATCCGGAACCAGGGAAACTCCTGTTATTTTATTGAAGGCCGCAATTGCGGCCGTATAATCATCCTTACTCTTAGTTGCAGATGCTCTGAAAACAAGGCATTTTCCAAGTAAGCCGTTTGCAGCATTTGTGGTAGCACGGCCTACGTTTGATGCACCCCAACTTGCCGGTAACAAAGTGGCTGCTTCCGAAAAATCGTTAATAGCCTGGTCAAGCAATTCGGTAGCTGTTGAGTTTGGTGGCGTAAATTGCGCTGACGTTGTAACTCTTGCGGTATCTAATGGCGCCGTTCCAAAATAATTCCACAAATAATAATTAGCAAAGCCCCGTAAAAAAAGTGCTTCGCCTTTGTGGTATTGTTTTAGATTTGGTGTTGTATAAATTCCATCCGCAACTTCATTTACTTTTTGGAGAACTACATTGGCTCTTGCAATCATCTGGTAGCAAACAGAATAAAATTCACTGATTCTTCCGCTGCTTGGCTGTAGTGAACCAAACTGCTCAAACTCTTCATTATCGTTTACGGTAATATCGTCACCAGGCAAGTAGAAAATAGTATATAGGCCTGAGTAAGGATCACCGTGATACCAGAAAAAGTCGGACATCTTCGCATACACGCCCAGCACGGCTTTTGTAAAGTCAGATTCCTGGGTAAAGTAAGATTGCTCGGTAGGCCCATGTGGTAGCAGGTCTAACTTTGAATTTTTACAAGCAAAATGTGTAATGACACTTAAGCCTAGAAACAGAATAATAATTTTCCAAAAATTAAATTTCATATTCTTTATTTTAAAGATTAGTATTTATTAAAAATTCAGATTGAGTCCGGCCAAAAATTGTCGCGTAGGAGGTATAAAATCATTTTCGGGATCGTAACCGGTATAATTAGTTATAGTAAATAAATTAATCGCTGATGCATATATCCTGAACTTTTTTATAAAACCCAGCTTGTTCATTAATGATGGTGGCAGCGAATATCCAATCTGTAAATTCTTCAGTCGTAAATAACCTGCATTTTCAACAAACCGGTTTGATATTCTATTTACCTGTGCAGGATCTCCATATACTGCTCTTGGCATGGAAGTGGAAGCATTGGCAGGCGTCCACCTGTCTAATGTTGTAGATGATGAATTTGCGAGTCCTGACATATTCTCCAGGCCGGCGCGAAGTGAATTATATTTTTGAACATCACCTACACCCTGAAAAAATACACTAATGTCTATTCCTTTCCAGTTAGCTCCGATATTGAATCCATAGTAATAGCCGGGGATAGTTTTACCAAGATAAGTTCTGTCATTGCTGTTAATCAGGCTGTCCGGCGTTTTACTATATCTTTCTTTGGGGTCTTTCGGATTGCCATAAACATCCTGGAAATACATATCGCCGGGCTTATACCGATAGCCTATGGAGGGGTCACCCAACTTCTGGCCTATATTTATATCAGCATGCGACTGAGTCCATTTGTCAATATCCTGCTGGGATTGAAAAACGCCTCCAACTTTATATCCCCATAAATAGAACATGGAATAACCTTCCTCAATTCTGCCAAATTCATTCCCCAAAGGTGTGCCTCCATATAATTTAATCACTTTGTTATTTACGGTTGTTAAGTTACCGGCGACATTAAAATTTACAGGACCTACTTTTGCATTATAGCCAAGATCAAATTCAACACCTTTATTACTCACTTCGCCTATATTTAAATCGGCCGCATTCTGAATTCCCGTATTAGGAGGAAGCGATACAGATTGAATAATACCATAGGTGAGTTTACTATAATATTCGGCAGTAAAGTTGACATGATTATTTAAAAGAACAGCATCGAATCCAATGCTTGTTGTTTTTACTTTTTCCCATCCGAGGGTAGTATTAGCAAAACTTGGTAAAGCAGCACCCTGGTATTGAGTACCATACGGGTCACCATTTCCTGAACCCAACGGATAGTCAGGCGTTGTAGATATTCCTGAAAGAAATTCATAATATCCTGCCGATTGATAGTTGCCTAATTTGCCCCAGCCGCCTCTCAGCTTAAGGTCATTTATAAAAGTTGTTTTGGGAAAGAAATTTTCAGAACTGATACGCCATGCAGCTGCAAATGAAGGGAAATCGCCCCATTTATGACCAGGTGCCAGGCGGGAAGAACCATCATGGCGAAGTGTCGCATCCAGGTAATATTTTTCACTATAATTATAACTGATGCGTGATAAATATCCTATCAGTTGATCTTCTTGTAAGATGCTCGCAAACCCCGAAGTATAAGGCGGTTGATTAACAATGCTCCTGTATTGGGGATCGCTGTAATTTACCTGTCCGCTAAGGTCATTTACGTTCCATCTTGCATACTCATCAGATGCTCCCAAAATGACATCCAGGTGATGATTCTTCCCAAAAGTGTGTGTGTAGTTTACGGTAAGTTCTTTATTGATATTTATTGTTTTTCCTTGTCTTTCGCCATAACCCCCTTTCGAATTCCCATCCTGTCCGGCATAAGGATTACCCGGTGTTTGTGAAAATCGCCATGCATCAAAAGCAGTCCATGACTTTCGTAAATTTTCGTAGTAGCTGCCGCCGAATGATGCCTTTATTTTCAAACCCTCTATTGGCTCAACCTGAACATAGGCATTCCCGAGCGCATTATATAAATTATAACTGTTATTGTTCAATTGCTGAAAAGCAAAAACATTAAATCGCGATTGTGGTCCCCACAAAAGACGCGGATCGCCCGCTGCGAAATTATATGGCGCTCCGGGATTTAAAAGGCTGGGATCAAAATCAGGATTGGGCACAAAGGAACCTGATGCAACGGCATTAAAACCCGTAGGATCGCTTTTATCATAAAAAGGTTCGAAAGGAATGCTGGAAGCCATTGTTGGCAAGTCTCCCTGGGTGTTTTCGAAAGAATTTTCCTGTACCAGACGTACAGTTATACCTGCAGAAAAGACCCGGGAAATTCTCGCATCAATATTTGTTGCAACAGAATAACGTTCAAGGCTATTGGCTTTTAGCGGGCTTTCAGTTTTTGCATAATTACCCGAGAAATAATAGTTCAATCCTTCAGTTCCACCGGAAACTCTTACGCTATAGTTTTGAATAGGCGCATCCTTATTTAATAATTCTTTTTGCCAGTCGTAAGTAGGATCATTGCCGGCATATTGAGAACTGTCTGCACTATACAAGCCGCCGAACTTTGTGCCTATCGGTATAATAGCCCCCGAATTCATATCGGGATTATTATTGTAAGCTTCTGTTACGAGGCTAAAGTATTGCTGTGTATTCAAAACGGGCATTAACTTCGGAATATTCTGTATTCCGTAAGAAAGGCTTGCTTCAATCTTTGGCTTGCCCACCTTCCCTTTTTTCGTAGTAATTAAGATTACACCATTTGAAGCACGAACGCCATAAATGGCGGCTGCAGAAGCATCTTTCAATACAGAGATGGATTCAATATCATCGGGGTTAATAAGAGAAAAAATATTTATAGGTGAACGGATGTCTCCGATTGCCCCGTCTGTAACACCTGCACCACCTTCGTAAACAGGTACGCCATCTACGACATATAACGGTTCCGAATACCCGAAAGTATTTACCCCTCTTATTCTTACAATTGGCCTCGATTGCGGATCACCTCCGCCGGACTCAACGAATACTCCCGGGGCACGGCCCTGCAAAGCAAGTTCAGGGGACATTGCTGTGCTCTTTTCAATATCTTTAGAACTAATGGTCGATACTGCACCAGTCAAATCTTTCCTTTTCCGTGAGCCATACCCAATTACTACCACATCATCTAATCCGCCAATATCCGTTTCCAGAACAACATTAATCTCACCCTGTTTTCCAACACTCACCCTTTTCGTTTGATAGCCGACACTGGAAATTTCCAGTACCATATTTTTATCATCAGGAGCCGTCAAAGTAAAACGCCCATCACTATTTGTTGAAGTCCCTAACCGGGTGCCCGCTATCAATACAGATACATTCTGCAAAGGTTGCCCCTGTTGATTTACCACTCTTCCATGAATTTCAAAAAGTGGCGGAGCCATTGCCACGGTGTTAGTGGCGAAATTGGTATTAAAGGAAGGCCGTGGCCGTATAACAACAGTATTACCAATTATAACGTAGGTGAGCGGCTTGCCTTTCAGGCATTCGTCCAGGGCTTTTTGCAGCGATACATTTTGCACATTTACGGTAACATTCCCGGCTTGCTTCAGCGTTTCATAAGTGGATATGAAATCATAGCCGCTTTGTTGCTGTATTTTTTTGAATACCTTCTGCAAAGGCATGTTAGTCTCGGAAAGAGTGATCTGGGAGTATCCACTGGCGCTCGCCTGAACACATGCTGCAAAAAGTATGATGGCGACAAGCTTCATAATCTTCAGCGTTTGTTTTGATATTTTCAGATTAGAAATCCGCCAATAACAAATTTTTAAATGCATAACTTTGTATTGTTTAGGTTAATGAAATAGTAATCTTCCACGATTTATTAAAAGTTTAGCCTGAACTATTTGCCGGGTTGTGGAGCAAACACTTCCCGGTTTTTTTGTGCAGTTAACTTAAAAAATATTTATAGTGAACCAGCCATCACAATTATTTTATTCCCCTCTACTTTAAATTTGACGCCACCCGTAGCCTCCAGTATTTTCAGCACCTGCGATACATTGACATCTTTTGAAATAGATCCCCAAAAACGTTGGGTAATGGTGCCCTCGTATTCTATATCTACATTGTACCACCGTGATACCTGGCGCATGATGGCGGCTATATCCATATTCTCGTCAAAAATGAATTTGCCATTCTTCCAGGCCATTACCTCATCAATATTCACATCATTCATTACTTTGATATCATTATTGTTATTATTGTTGATGCGGGCCTGCTGGCCTGGTTTTAGCAAGTGGGAAACCGAACTTTTATCGACACGTACGGAACCTTCCAACAGCGTAATTCTTTCATCAGTTTCGTCTTCATAAGTATTCACATTAAAATGTGTTCCCAAAACGCTAACGGTTACACCATCATGCTGCACAACAAAAGGCTTACCGGCATTATGCGCTACTTCAAAATAGGCTTCTCCACTAATTTTTACCCTCCTTTCATTACCTGTAAATGCAGTGGGATAGGTGAGGCTCGATCCCACATTGATCCATACCTGGCTTCCATCCGACAGCGTGAGGCTAAGAGGCTTACTACCCCTCGGCACACTTAATGTATTATAGCTAACCTCTCCGTTTTCAGTTCCGGCATAACTAATTTTTCCTGTAGATTGTTTGATAATTTTCACGTTACCCTGCACTGCAAGAGTACCATTGCCACTGCTGTCTAT
>JBDTOV010000127.1:0-15029 GCA_039933035.1 Ginsengibacter sp.
GATAGCCGCAAAAAAGATATCAGGAATTTATGGCTTCAAATTGAATTTGATGGAAAGCAAACGGTGGATGTTCCCGTAGGGTTTTTCTTTGGATGCGGCGATGAGCTTGTGGAAGCCATGAACTGGTATAGCAAAGTTGATTCTGCAGGAATATTGGCCGGCTATTGGGTAATGCCCTATCATCGAAGTGCTGTTATACGCCTTTTAAATAAGGGAGATTACAATATTGCCGGCAGTATTACAGTGGCATCCGGAACCTGGAAATGGGATACTAATACCATGTATTTTCACGCTAAATTTACCAGGATGAACAACTATATGACTGAGGCCCAAAAAGGTAAGGACTTTGCTTATATTAACCTGGAAGATAAAGCCGGCGTATACGTTGGCGATATACTGCAGGTGAATAAAGACGTAGGTGGCTGGTGGGGGGAAGGGGATGAAAAAATATATATTGATGGCAGCAAATTTCCTGTCGATTTTGGAACAGGCAGTGAAGACTATTATGGCTATGCCTGGGGGCATCCCGAAACCTTCAATCATATGTTTAATTCACAGCCCATAGGGAACGCAAATCTTACTAATAAGGGAGGAACAACCGTTAACTCACGGGAGCGGGATTTGGATGCAATACCTTTTCATAACTCTTTACGCTTTGATATGGAATCGTGGAACTGGTTTGGCGGCCCTGTAAATTATGCATGGACTTGCTTTTGGTACGAAAAATAATCAGACGTAATACTTTTTTATTTAATTCATTTATTTTCAATTATTCAATTTTGATATGTATACAATATGGAAAGACGTAAATTTTTAAAATCAACAGGGCTGCTTACTGCGGCAGGTTTTTTTTCGTCCCGGTTTCCAATCATTGCAGGGCCTTTTACTAAAGATGATTTTTTGCATGGTCACTTTCCGGTTGATAAAAAATTGGATCCTGATTGGCTTCAGTCTTTGTATGAGCGTGGTAACGCTACCACCTACTCGAAAACTAAAAATGAACTCCGGTATATCGGGATGCCGGTGGGCGGTATTTGCTGTGGGGGCGTATATGTTGGTGGGGATGGAAGGCTATGGCTATGGGATATTTTTAACCAGAACCAGTTGGGGGTTATAACCAAAACACTTCCTGTTACCCTGGAAAGTTTTAATTTAAAAGAAATCAATAACACGGAAGGCACCTTGTACCTGGAACCATTAACGGAGACAAGTCCGCTGCAACAGGGATTCGCCCTTTCCATTAAACAAAATGACACTACCATAATAAAAAGGCTTCACCAGGATGATTGGGATGAAGTTACCTTTGAAGCTACTTACCCCGTTGCTATTATAAAATATATTGATCAAAATTTGCCTTTGGAGGTTACACTCCAGGCTTTCTCCCCTTTCATTCCGGGAAATGCAAAGGACAGCGGAATGCCAGCTACCATTCAATCTATTTCACTGAAAAATGTATCGGATCATTCTATTGAAGTGGAAGTAATAGGCTGGCTGGAAAATAAATTACTGTACGTCAGTGAAACGCAACACACCGATTTTACCAGGATAAATAAAATCGACATAAAGAAATCACATAAAGGAGTTGCGTTGCAATGTACAACAGCTAACCCCGAACTTAAAAAGGCCCCCGACTATGGCAATATGTTTTTTGCCACTCTTGCAACGAATGCCGTTTGCATAGAGGATGTTAATAATAGCAAGGACAAATCAGTCTTAAAAATTAAAGATCTTGTAAAGGATTCCGGTAAGTCACCGATAGCAGGTATCATAGACAGCAATACATTACAACCGGGACAGGAAGCTACCGTTGATTTTATCATTTCGTGGTATACGCCTAATATAGATTTTCATTACAACGATAGCCATAAGGATATGACGGTTACCGGGGCTGATCTGCATTATTACACTACGCATTTTGACAGTGCAACATCCGTAGCAGCTTACATAGCACAAAATTATAAATCGCTAAAACACCAGACCTTGCTTTGGAAAGAAACCTGGTACGATAGCACCTTACCCTGGTGGTTCCTGGAAAGAACATTTTTAAATATTTCAGCAATAGCTACCACGTCAACGCACCGGTTTCAATCAGGCAGGTATTATGCATGGGAAGGGATTGGTTGCTGCCATGGAAACTGCACCCATGTATACCAGTATGCACATGCCGTATCAAGGATTTTTCCTGAATTGGAAAGAGATACGAGGGAGCGGGTTGACCTCGGAATAGGCTATGATGAGGCTACCGGCATGATACGCATTCGGGGTGAAAAAACAGGTCCTTCAATTGACGGCCAGGCCGGCACCATTTTACGCATTTACAGGGAACACCAAATGAATAGTGATGACAAGTTTTTACAAAGAAACTGGTCCAAAATAAAAAAGGCCGTGGTGTTTGTCATTAAGCAGGATAAAAACCAGGATGGCATGGAAGATACGCCCATGGAAAATACATTGGATGCTCTATGGCATGGCGAGATTTCATGGATAGTTGGTTTATGTATTGCTGCGGTGCGGGCCGGGCAAGCAATGGCCGAAGAGATGAATGATACCAATTTTGCTGAGCAATGCAAACAGTATGTTGAGAAAGGAAGCAGGAATATGGAAACCCATCTCTTTAATGGCGAATACTTCATTCACCGCCCTGACCCTGCTGTGGGTAAAAAAGAAATCGGCTCCTTTAACACGTGCCATATCGACCAGGTGTATGGTCAAAGCTGGGCATGGCAGGTGAACCTTGGCAGGATATTAAGTAAGGAAAAAACGATGAGCGCTTTGCAGGCGCTTTGGAAATATAATTACATGCCGGATGTGGGTCCTTATATAAAAAAACACCCGGGCGGCCGTTTCTATGCGTTAGCTGGTGAAGGCGGCATGATCATGAATACCAATCCGACGAATGACGATAATCCTTATGGTAATGCCAAAGCATGGCAGGTGGGTTATTTTAGCGAGTGCATGAGTGGCTTTGAACACCAGGTAGCAGCGCACATGATGGCAGAAGGAATGTCCCGGGAATCTTTAGTGCTTACCCGTTCCATCCATGATCGCTACCATGCTTTTAAACGCAATCCGTTTAATGAGATCGAATGCAGCGATCATTATGGCCGTGCAATGGCCAGTTATGGTACATTCATAAGTGCCTGCGGTTTCATGTACCATGGACCAAAAGGGCACATGGGCTTCTCTCCAAAACTAACGCCTGAAAACTTTACAGCACCGTTTACCGTTGCTGAAGGTTGGGGCACTTATAGCCAGCAAAGGGATGCAAATTCATTTAATGCACAAATAGAAATGAAACACGGCCGGTTGACGCTTAGAAAATTCTTTGTTGACCTGGACAAAAATCAACAAGCAGGCAAAGTGGACTTAATGATTGGCAACAAGGTTATTGAAAATAGTTTCAAACAAACGGATACATCGTGTGAGATACGGTTTAATAATGCGGCAATAATTAATGCAAACCAGCCGGTATCCATAAAAATTAGTTAAACAAAAATGAGCCAATTGAAATTATGCCTGGTCGGGGGATTTTTAGGAAGCGGTAAAACGACAGCAATAGTTGAGGCCGCGAAATACCTGCGCGCTGCAAAAAAGGTAGTAGGCGTAATTACCAATGACCAGGGTACACAGCAGGTTGATAGCCGGTATGTCAAACGGCATGATATACCTGCAGAAGAAGTTTCGGGCGGTTGCTTTTGTTGTAATTATGACAACCTGGAAGAAAGTATCCATACTTTACTTGTTAACAATAATCCTGAAATCATCTTTGCAGAATCGGTAGGCTCCTGTACAGATCTTGCGGCGACTGTTATAAATCCTTTATTACGTTTTAACCCGGGCAAATACGAAATCGTATTATCTGTTTTTGCTGATGCCAGGTTGCTCATGCAATTTCTGAAAAATAAAAAAGGTATTTTTCATGATACCGTACATTATATCTACGAAAAGCAATTGGAAGAAGCGGATATTATTGTAGTAAATAAAATCGATCTTTTAAATGAACAACAATTAGCGTGGGCAAAAAAATTAATTACTGCTGAATATGGGGGTAAAATAATATGCTATCAAAACTCTTTATCACAAGAAAGTATCATCCAATGGCTGCAATTAATCACCGGCGATTTTCATAACCCGTCCTTGCGATCAACTCCCGGAATAGATTATGATATATATGGAGCCGGTGAAGCTGAACTTGCGTGGCTGGATGAAGAGATAGGTATTGTAACCAAAGATAAAAGTGCTGTTGCCGCCGGGTATCATTTAATGAATACAATATATGCTAAACTAACGGAGCATGACTATCCGATTGGCCATTTAAAATTTTTAATGGATGATGGAAAAGAACAACGGAAAATAAGTTTCAACGCAATGGCTATACACCAGGATGATCATGCAACGGATCACATAGCAACTGACAGGATTGTTGTATTGATCAATGCACGGGTACAGGTTTCCCCCGCTATACTTCAGCAAATTGTTGCCAATGCTATTATTGAAACAGAACAGGCATCTTCCTGCAAGATCATAGAAAATAATTTGTCTGCTTTCACGCCAGGGTATCCAAATCCAACCCACAGGATAACAGTGTAGCAGGCGATTTAATTTTTCCCAAAAAATGGAATTGAAATTACAGCCAATAGGATTGAAAAAAATGGTGAGTTGCTGCTGCGGAAATCGTACTTATTCAGCAAATAAGAACACAAAACAATGACACTGCCGGTAATTTGCAGGCATATTCTGCTGCGGTTGATATCAGGCAAAAACTTTTTGAAAAAGACTCAAATTCTTTACGTAATCTGGTAACGCTTATTGCAGCAACCGTTCGGTCCTCTTATGGCAAAACGTCGAAAGAAGCGGCAATCATTGCATCTCTCGTTGCTAAAATTCAGGGAGTATCGATTCCTAAAAAAGATAAAGAAGCGGAGGTAAAAACGGTGAGCCAATCGGAGCGTTCATTCGGTAGTATGACACAGAATTTTAGTGATGTGATTAAAACGTTAGAAAACTATGGTACTAAATATAATCCTGGCAATACGGATTTAACAACCGTTAACTTAAGAAATAAACTCCAGAGTATACTTGAAGCCAACGTTGTGGCTACCAGTACCTATGGCCAGCTTAAAAACGGGCGCAATCAACGGTCTGATTCATATAAACTGCTAAAAGAGAAAACCCAAAGGATTAAAGACGCGGTAAAAGGCCAATACGGATCACAATCAACAGAATACAACTTAATCAGGCGCCTGGCAGCTTAATAAAAAGGCTGTGCCAACGGCAGCGGGTAGCCATAGCAAGAGCATTGTACCGCAATCCTGAAATATTAATTTTGGACGAAGCTACCAAGGCGTTTGCAATTGCGGAAATTAAGACTTCTCTTAATTTCCTAAAGGCTATCCTCATCCTTCCAGCCCATGTGGGTGTTCAGCAACCCCAGCCCGAATTATAAAGGGTTTGGACATCCTGCCAATCGAAATATTTATCATAGAAAATGATGCCGGTGTGGGTGAACCGGGCCCCATGCTTTTGCACCAGCTCCTGGCGATGTTATCTATGACCTAGCGGGTAAGAGGATACGAAAATCACCGTTTGGGTTGGAGTTGCTGTGGCTAGGTTGTACAAATCGAATTCCCCCTGTTAGTCCAGGCATATGATAGCTATTGGCCTTATTATTGGCGCAAGAATGAGGCGAAGGTTTTGTGTTTAGGTTCTTGCGCGGGTGTAGATTTTTGAGATTAAGTAATTGAAATGCATGACTCTTTTAAAAGGCACAAGAAGCCAGGCTGCAGGTCTAAGCCTCATTCTTGCGCCGGGTAAAGAGGGTTTTAAAGAAATTGAAAAAAACTTTGGTTTGATTTTTTGTAATTTTATATATATGGAAAGTGTTTTAATTACGCCTAAAGACGAACAGGAATTAAATCTCATCAAAGCAATATTGGAAAGAATGAATATTGCTAAAACAATTTTATCTGATTCTGAAAAGGAAGACGTAGCCTTACTTAAGTTAATGCTTCAGGCAGATAGAAGCGATTTAGTTTCAGAAAAAGAAATATTTAAAATTCTGCGAAAGAATGGAAATTAGATATCTGTCAAGCTTTTCAAAAGATTTAAAGAAAATAAAAAACAAAGAAATTATCGCTCAGATAGAAAAAAGCATCAATGATATTAAAATTGACAAGGATATAAGACAAATAAAAAACCTGAAAAAATTGAAAGGTCATAATTTTGCTTATAGAATACGGATAAAGGATTTCAGAATAGGAATTTTTATTGAAAACAATATCGTAGAATTTGTTCGTGTACTTCCCCGAAAAGATATTTACGAAAGCTTCCCATAAATCGTAGTTTTCTTCCAAAAAATAAATTCGCAGCAATTCCATCTGCAAATAATTTTCCTTCTTTATTGATCATCTTTTTTTGATTGATAAATCAGTCACTGCTTTTTCAATCCTTAAACTTTCATGCACTGACAAACGGGTTTCAATAGTTTTTAAATTCAGTCCTTCTATCGTTCGTAACGATGTCATACTATATTCATTTAAACGGTTAGTATCGGTGAGGTAATCTTCCTCAAAAGGGCCATCTACAAGTTCTGCGGAGCCTCCCTAAAGTTCTGCTGCTTTTGCACCGGCTCCTGCCGATGGTATCTATGACCAAAAGGAAGAGAATACGAATATCACCTTTGGGGTTGGAGGTGCTGTGACTAAGTTGTACAAATCAAATTCCCCTGGTCCTATTTGCCCTGTCTTTTCTAAATCATTTCTCTCCTTCTATGCCGACCATGAATAAATTACTTGCTCAAGGCTTCTACAGATCTTGAAACGCAAGCCAGTAAAGCATTGAAAAATAAAGTATCCCTTTCCTTTGCCCAAATCAACTTTTAAATCATGCAAGAAGATTTACAAAATGTTACCAGGCAAACAAATGTTTTCAGCAACATTTTTGAGGATGGGCGCATTGTAAAAAACATTTGCTTCATTAGGTATTAATTTTATGGAGAAATCAAGAGAAATTAGAAATTATGGATGCAGCCATCGTGCCATTGAAGGCAAAATATCTAACTATTATGCGCTCTTACTTAATCCACAAAAAGTATGAATGCCTTTTGATTAGTTTTTTGCTATTAATATTCGGTAATACATTCGGCACAAGCCCGGGCCGGTTTATTATCGGTGTAGTGGACATTTATCAAAACTTTATTGTAGGATTTCTTGTGTTCTATAATAAGAAATGGCTTCGTAATTTTATTTTCTGTATTATTCTTACAACTGTTTTACTGGATGTATTTACAAGCCAGTTATATTTCCTGAACCTAAGAAACTGGCATAGCACACTTTACCTGGTTTTCTTTTTTGTAGTTGCCAATGCAGTATTTAAAGAAGTGCTGTATGCAAAAACAGTATCAAGAGAGTTGCTGGCAGCAGCTGTTTTACTGAAGTTACTGATTCTCTCAGGCGAATCAGTCAATCCCTTTAATCTGTGGTTCAGACTTATTTCTTCTTCCTCTCCCCTCCAAACATCCCGCTCGTCAGCTTATCATACAGCTCAAAGTCAGAACCTCAGATTTACCTGATTTGCTGATGATCCTGATTCTCTCAGGCGAATCAGTCAATCCCTTTAATCTGTGGTTCAGACTTATTTCTTCATCTTCTCCTTCCCAAACATTCCACTCGTAAACTTATCATACAACTCAAAGTCAGAACCTCAGGTTTACCTGATTTACTGATGATCCTGATTCTATCAGGCGAATCAGTCCATCCCTTTAATCTGTAGTGTAGACTTATTTTTTCATCTTCTCCTTCCCAAACATTCCGCTCGTCAACTTATCATACAGCTCAAATAAAAACTCAATCCGCTTTGTTTCATTAATAAAAGGCTGTGGTCGGTAACAGAGATCAACGGCTTTATCCAATGCATGGTGTGCTTTTACTAATTCCGGCGGCATAGTGTTGGGAACATATAAATCTGCTAAACTGCATTCAGGAAATTTCGCTCGTACATCTAAAACATTTTGTGCAGCTTCTTCTACTGTTTGTTTTTGCTTTTCAGTTGGATTTTCTGGCCAGGGATAGTTATTGTAGACAATTCCCGTAGAATAAGAATAATCACTTTTCATTCTACCAGCTACGCTCCTAATCCAGGTCATGTGGATTGTCGAACTTAATAACCCAAATACATACAATGATGGTGAATAATCACCCCCGTTGCTGCTCATCCCCGCTACTCGAAAAAGCTTCCGCCTGTTCCCATACCTACGGAAAAAAGAGTTAAGAGCATGGTTGCTAAATTTGTATGTAATTTATCCGGGCTTACGGAAAAGTACAACCCAACCTCCATAAAATTGAGCCTGGCTTTCCCGGTTCAAAAACACTTTTTGTACCTGGTTAAACAAAGCCAGGTTTATAAGGTGATTAGTTTTAGGAATTCATCTTTCTTTCTTCGCGAAATATCAATAACATGATCATTTTGCATGATGACCTGCCCGCCTTCACCACGGGTATATTTTTTTATATAGGATAGATTAATAAGATGTGAATTGTGTACTCTGAAAAAATGATAAGGTTCCAGCATTTCTTCAAATTCTCCCAGCAGTTTCGTAACCAGAATTTTTTTGCCATCAATCAGAAACAATTTTGAATAATTGGAGCTGGATTCAACATGAACAATGTTTTTGATTGGAATGAATTCCAATCCATCGCTTGTCGGAATCGCTACCTTTTCTTCCTGGCTTTTTGGCGATGCCAAGGAGGCGCGGAAGGCTTCCATTTTATCCCTGGTGTGAAGTTTGGTACGCAAGGCCAGGCGTTCTACTGTTTTCTGAAGATCTTTTATGGCAATGGGTTTGGTCAGGTAGTCAAAAGCACTAATTCTTATTGCGTCGATAGCATAGTGATTATACGCTGTGGTAAAAACAATTTCAAAATCGTATTGACCCAGTTCATCAAGCATACGAAAGCCATTCATCCGTGGCATTTCAATATCGAGAAAAATAACATCTGGCGTATGCTGCCGGATCAACAAGATGGCTTCCTCCGGTTTTTGGGCAGTGGCCACTACCTGGATATCCGGGCAAAATTTTGCAAGCTTTTGCCCCAGGTTTTGAAGGCTGCTGAATTCATCATCAACCAATATTGCTTTAAGTATTTGCATATTTTAAATGGCTTTAATCATTATTTCTACTTTGGTACCATTAGGATGGTTATGTTCATCATACAGGTCTGTAATTTGAATGGAGCTGTTTTTTTCATCCTGGCACTTATATAAGTTGATTCGTTCTTCTGTTATTTTTAACCCGACACTTTTGTGGTAGGGTTTGTTTAGCCTGTTATACTCTCCTGATTTTATCCTTCCTACTCCATTATCCTGGATAATGAATTTAATCCGATCACTATCCAAAGATGCCGTAACAGTCAAATACAGATCTTCCTTTTCGCTATTAGCCAGTCCGTGAATAATTGCGTTTTCTACGAAGGGTTGTATCAGTAAAGACGGTACACGATAATCGCCTCCTGCTAAAACAGGATCTGTGAAATCTTTATAAATAAATTTGTTATTGAAACGCAGTTGTTCCAGTTCCACATAAAGCCTGAGCGCTTCCATATCTTTTGCTATGGGTAACATTTCATTACGGCTGCTGTCAAGAATATTTCTCATTAATATTGAAAACTTATTCAGGTAATCTGATGCCATCAACTGGTCATTGAGCATGATAAAATTTTCAATACTGTTAAGGCAGTTGAAAATAAAATGAGGATTCATTTGCGAACGTAAAACCTGGGTCTGAAGTTCCGCTTTCATTTTTCCGGTTGCTAATTTATTTCTGTGATTGCGCTGGTAAAGAACAATTCCGGAAATCAAAAGAAGCGTCAGAAAACCAGCCAAATAAAAGTAAAATGTTTGATGGCTGTTGATTAATTGCAGGCGTTTTAAGTTATTATCCGCCGCAAGGTTTTTAATTGTGGATTCTTTCTCCAGCGTCTTATAGCTAATCTCCAGGTCGGCAAGGTTGCCCCTTGTTTTTTGGTTATTGAGAGAATCATTGTGAATAAAAAATTCTTTATGATACTCAAAGGCTGATTTGTAATCGTTTAGTTTGGAAGAAACATTGGCAAGATTTTGTAAAATCGTTACTACAAGTGCTTCTTGTTTATCATCACCGGCTATCTGTAAACCCTTAAGCAAATTATTTTTTGCCTGCAGGTACTTGCCTTCGCAGGTGTCGAGAATTGCGAGACCCACGTAAGCCCTTGTGAGGTTCCAGCGATTGCCATTTTTCGAGAGATCAACAATACTTTTTTCAAGTAAAGGCCGGGCAAGTTCATATTTTTTCTCCCCGGAATATATTCCTGCAAGTGCAAGCCTGGTAAGCAAAAGATTGTTTATATCATTTATTTGTGTGGCTAATTTACCAGATTTGGCCAGGTATACAAGGGCAGAATCGTATTGGCCCAGGCTTGAATAATACGTTCCAATATTTAATGCCGTCATTATGTAAGGCATATTAACACCCCCGAGATAACTCAATGCTTCTTTTGAATATTGAACAGCGTTCATGTCATCACCTGATTCCGAATACAACTCGGCCAGGTTTGCCAGTGCCAGTCCGAGGCCACGTTTATTACCATTTTTTCTTTCACCATTTACCGCGATTTGGAAATAATGAATAGCAGTATTAAACATACCAAACCACTGGTAGGTGGTTGCAATATTCTGGGAAAGGGATACTTTCTTTTGAGAAGAACCGGGTAAAGTATCTATCAGAGCTTTCAGCGAATCAAGGTATCTGAAAGAAGAATCTTTGTTTCCCATTTCAGCATAACGTTCCATAATTTCCCTGATGGAGATAGCATTATAATACTTCATTTTATCAGGAAAAAAAGGCAATACTTTTTTGTAGTAAAAAATGGCGCTATCTGGTTTTATGTATTCATAGGCGAATGCTTTGGCAATAAAAAAATTAAAAACACCAATCATCGTATCCTGCCTGTTCGCTTCGGCCATTCCCAGGCCAACACTGGCCCAATCATAAACATTCGTAAGCTGATCATTATCGAGTGAATCTGCTATTGCTTTTTCCAGGAAACGCATTTTGGCAACAGGATTTTTCAAATCGAAGTAGCCCGGTGGAAAGGGATTGGTTGAAATTTCTATCCTTTTGTCCTGGGCATTGGAAACTATCGCTGAAACCATTATGGGTATTATACAGGATATTATATTCCGGAAGAATATGCTGATTGTAAGATGAAAGCTACCAATGCGCATAAATGCAATTTTGAAAAGCAGGTGTGTTTAACCGACAGGTTTCTTCTTTCCTAAATTTAATGTAAATAACCTGTTATTCAGGACAAACTTATCCTATTGCGGAAATCGGATTTATCCTCAATAAATGTCCAGCCGGAATGGGTGTATAAATGGTTGGTTGTATTCTATAAATGGCTTTTTGGCATTCACTACCAATTATTACTGTATTCCTTCCAGGTATGTAATTAGTAATTCCATATGTACACCCGCAGTTTTAACGTACAGAAAATCCGGATAGTTTCACGGCATCAATTAAAAAGTTATTTCTATTTTTTTAATTTTTTCAATTAATATGTTATGCTAAAAAATCTATTTTCCACGGTGGTTGTGATGCTGCTTGTAGCAAATTCCCATGCACAATTGAAAGATCTACTAAAACAAAAAGCAGCGGAAGGTGTCAGGCAGGGCGCTCAAAACGCTACTGAAAATGTTGCTGATAAGGAACTGAATAAATTATTTAGTAAAAAAAATAAAAAAAATAGCAGTGAAGAAAAAGCCACTGAAAAGAATGATACGGTAACACAAGGTATAAAAGATCAAGGTATAAAAGATGTACAGCAGCAGCCTTCCGTAAAAACATATAGTAAATATGATTTTATACCAGGAGAGAAAATTCTTGGGTACGATGATTTTTCTAATGAGGCTGTTGGCGATTTCCCCGCAAAGTGGGTCACCAACGCATCTGGTGAGGTTATGACGGTTGATAACCATGATGGCAAATGGCTTAATATTTCAAAAGAAGGGTATTATTTGCCGGAGTTTATTAAATCATTACCTGGTAATTTTACGATTGAATATGATCTTTTGTTTATTCCACCTGCAACAAGAGATGGCGCCAATACAGCAGTGGTTGGTTTGCAATTCATCAATAAAACAGGCAAGACGGCTTTCGACTTTGGGCCTGATCGCAGTTATTTTGAAGTGGATCCATACATGGAAAATATAAATGTGGCTTCTTATACGAAAATGGGTGATAAACTGCTCGCCAATGAATTTAATGTAAAGGGCCTTAACAGGAATTCAATATTAAACTATCACATCGCTGTATCGCGGCAAAAAAACAGGCTCAGGGTTTATTTAAACGAAAACAAAGTTGTGGATGTTCCTTCCTTATTATCACCGGATATAAAATACAACACCCTTCGTTTTGCCACCTCACTAAATAATGATGGCAGTACCTGGCTTATCAGCAATTTCAAATTTGCATCAGGGTTACCTGACACCAGAAACAAATTAGTTACTGAAGGCAAATTCTCTACAACCGGGATCTTATTTGATGTTAATGCTTCAACCATTAAACCATCATCTTATGGCACGTTAAAAGATATTGCTGCTGTTCTAAAAGATAATAGCGGCATACAGGTAAAAATTGTTGGGCATACAGATAATGATGGTAATGATGCAGCCAATCTTGAATTGTCAAAAAGAAGAGCCGATGCAGTAAGGGATATTCTCGTAAAGGAATTTGACATTGATGAAAGCCGCATGCAAACTGACGGTAAAGGTGAAACGCAACCCATAGCGCCCAACACTTCTGCAGAAGGGAAAGCACAAAACAGGAGAGTGGAGTTTATTAAAATGTAATTGTCAGAAACTTTTATAAAAACTTTATAATGAAAATCTATTGTTACACCATAACGCTCTTTTTGATGATATTGGGTAGCCCTCTGATTTCACATGCCCAGCGAAACTTTGTAATATCTGTGAATAACAAAACCTTTTTCAACTTGTTTGCAGAAGGCATGCCTAAAGCAGGTGAAGGTATTTTTTTGGGGTACAATTCAATGGTAAAAATAAATGACTGGAGAGATTACTTCTGCAAGCAGACTAATGTATTTAAGGGAGTGGAGGGACACCTGAAATTTAAAGCAGACAATCATGAAGTTCCGGGAATGATTGACATTTATTTCAGCAATCCGGCAGTTGGTGATCTTACCTGCACGGTGAATGCAGAATGGCCATATAAAGTTGAATTTATTTCCGGTCCTAAAAGAAATCTTTCTCCGAATGCTTCTATTGTTATTACAGTGGATACTGTAAATCATGGTCCTTCCGCACCGTCGGGCATAGCAGTTGCAGGTAACAGCAGCAATCCTGCCATAAACATGGACGACCCCATACCTCCGGTTATTAATTTCGACTGGGAAGTGATACAGCATATGCCCAAGGATGAAAATGATGAAAACAACGGCAAGGCCTATCAGCAGGTTACCTATTACTTTACTACGAACGGTGATTATGCCGCAGTAAAACCCGAAGGAAAAAGTTTAAGCCTGATGGTCTATTCCAAAAAAGGCCATACCTGGATGTTTGATGATAAAAAAAAGGTAATTACTGTTATGAATATGCCTAAAACGGTTGGTGAGGGCGGCCTGCTGGGAAAGCAATTAGCGGAGGAAATAAAAAAAGCCCCTTTGGCAAAAGACAAAGACGATGAAACTTTTACCATTACTAAAACAGGGAAAACAAAAAGTGTTTTTGGTTTTACTGCTATGGAATATTTAATGATCAGTTCAAAGGCAAATAGCAGTAATAATAAAGCAAGTGGTGCTTCATTCTGGTATGCAATCGTACCTTTCGACCCGGTAAAAATTTACACGATGGGTGTTGGCCGTCCTGCAGATCTTAGCAAACTTCAAAATGATCCCCGCATGAAAAATAATATTACAGCCATTCCCGTATTGAATAAAAATTACCTCTGGGTGGAAGCGAATGCAGGAGGGAAGAATGGCCTTGAAACTACAGAAATTAAAAAAGCCAACAACACAATTTATACCGCAGGATATAAAATAAAAGTAATCACAAGTTTTAAGGATATGATGAAAGGGGATGATGATAATTAGATTTTCAAAATCAAGTCCACGTCACTTTTTACTTGAAGATGGCTTTTTATGGCTGGAGGGTTTCGCAAGAGCCGCGCTTCTGCGTTGTAATAAAAATTTCAGCCCTTCTTGGTGTACAGCCACCCAGCCCGAATTATAAAGGGCTTGAACATCCTGCCAATCGAAATATTTAACAAGGAAAATGATGCCGCTGCGGGTGAACCGGGCTACCTGCTTTTGCACCGGTAATTGCCGATGTTATCTTTGACCTAACGGGTAAGAGGACACGAAAATAACCGTTGGGATGGGAAGTGCTGTGGCTAAATTTTCCCAAAAATTAGAATTGAAATTACAGCCAATAGAACTAAAATAAAAGCGAATTGCCTGCTGCAAAAATTATGATAGAGATGATAAGGTAGTTACGCCGCAGATAAACCTTCATGCCCGCAGTTAGATCTGCCCCGGTAATGGGTTTTGCTTTTGACGATCTATTGCTGGCTCTGTAATAACCCGCTTTACGAAGAACTTTACTGGACTTTTTCTTACTTCATACAGTCTGTTAAATTAACCCCGCCCTATTTGCATATTAAATATTAACTTGTTTTTTGAAAGATGCCCCGATCTAAGAATTTTAAATCATGGCACTTTTTGATACAATCCGCGTTTATAATGTATTCCAGGTCTTTAATAAGCAACAGTATTTCATGAAAAATACAGTCTCTTTCCTGTTACCTGCATGTATATGGTTATTCTTTAGTTTACCAATTGCCGTTGAAGAAAAATTGTATGAAAGATCATTTCCCATTCATGAATATGTATAAAAAAAAATTCCGTATTACCGGCAGTCGCCGTATATATTATTTCAATAGCATTTATTTACTGCCACTAATTGTGGGGCTCATTTTCACA
>JBDTOV010000128.1:0-15009 GCA_039933035.1 Ginsengibacter sp.
GCAGGGTAAGAGATAATTCTACCAAACATACCCTGCAAAATATCCTGGAAGTTCCCGAAGTGGTTGTAAATATGGTGAGTTATGAGATGGTGCAACAGGTAAGCCTTAGCAGTTGCGAATTTCCAAAAGGCACAGATGAATTCATAAAAGCGGGATTTACAAAAGTTCCATCGCTGGTTATACAGCCACCACGGGTGAAAGAAAGCCCCGTGCAAATGGAATGTAAAGTTATCGAAGTAAAACCGCTCGGTAGAGAAGGCGGCGCAGGAAACCTCGTGATAGCTGAAGTAGTAATGATGCACATTAACGAGAATATTTTGAACGATGATGGAAAAATTGAACAGCAAAAAATGGATATGGTAGCCCGCCTGGGAGGTAATTGGTATGCACGAATACATGCTGCTAATTTATTTGAAGTGGAAAGACCCAATACAGCTTTAGGCATTGGAATCGATAATCTTCCTGAATCTGTAAGGAATAGCCATATACTTACCGGCAATCAACTCGGGCAACTGGCTAATGTACATGAAATGCCAGATATTGACCCTTCCTTTGAAGATGATTTAATGAAAAATATTTTTCAATATTATTCATTGAATCCTGAAGAAATGGAAAACGAATTGCATCTATATGCAGGCGCTTTACTCAATGAGGGAAAAGTGAATGAAGCCTGGCAGGTGCTGTTGGCTTTGGCCTGAAAAAAAATTAATTATCTTTATATTCATGAACGCCGTAAAACTTTTACCACATTATACTTACGAAGATTATTGCCTTTGGGAAGGAAGGTGGGAATTGATTGATGGAATTCCTTTCGCAATGAGTCCTGCTCCTGTGCCGCGGCATCAATGGTTAATAGCCAATATAATTTTTGAATTAAAAGCAGCATTGAAAAAATCAAATTGCAAAAGCTGTAAAGTGTATGATTTTATTGATGTAAAAATTGAAGAAGACACTATCGTGCAACCCGATTGCTTAATAGTTTGTAAGCCCATTACAAAAAAATTCCTCGATTTTCCCGCTTCTCTCGTTGTTGAAATTGTATCACCCGCAACGGCTTTAAAAGACAGGCATACCAAATTTTCATTGTATGAAAAATTTGGTATGAAATATTATTTGATAGTAGACGGCGAAAAGAATACAGTGGAAATATATAGCCTCGAAAATTCGAAATACATTCTTCAAAGGAATTCACAGGAGACGCCTTTTACTTTTTCACTTGAAAAGGATTGCCAAATTGAAGTCCTCGTAAAAAATTTCTGGGAATAATTTTAACTTTTTCAAAAAGGGAGGGTTGGCATGGACCGCTGTAATTTCACCAAATGAAATTGTATTTTGTATTATTTCTTTTAATTCCCTTCCCGGCCTTCTGTCAAAATAACTATCACTATAAAAATTTGGTAATGGAAGGCGGTGGCGTTCGTGGCATTGCTTATTCCGGCGCATTGGAAGTACTCGAACAAAATAATATTATTAAAAATGTGGAACGGGTTGCCGGTTCTTCCGCAGGGGCCATCGCGGGCCTGATGGTTTCGTTAGGATATAATGCTAGGGAAGTTGATTCCATTTTACAAAACTTAAAAATCCAGGAATTTAATGATGGTAAAGATATTTTTGGAAAGATCAGGAGAATCAAGAGGGAATACGGAGTTTACAAAGGAGCAAAATTTGAAAGCTGGCTGGCCGGCTTGATTTTGTATAAAACCGGTAACGCCAATTTTACTTTTCTTCAATTGCATCAGCTACATGAAAAGAACAAGGTATTCAAAGATTTTTATTGTACGGGCACTAATATCAGCAGGCAGCAACTCGAGATTTTATCATGGGAAAAATGGCCACAAATGAAATTGAAAACCGCCGTCCACATAAGCAGTTGCATTCCATTTTTTTTTAAGCCTGTACCGGTTGATAGTGAAGGAAATGAAGTTTCCTTGAAGGACACTTTATCAAATTATGATTTATATGTTGATGGAGGAATGCTCTGTAATTATCCTATAAACATATTTGACTCCTGCACGGATGGCGGCAATCCGTTGACTAGCGAAAACGTGATGTATAACCCCGAAACGCTGGGACTTAAACTGGAAAGAGATCAACAAATTAAAGAGTTTGACGAAAGCAAAACTGAGATTGCACCCTACCAAATCAGGAGCATGAAACAGTATACGAGTGCTGTTATGAACCTGATCATGGAAAATATCAATCGCAAATCGCCGGACCTAAGTAATGAAAAAGGAAGAACTATTTACATAAGTTATGGTGGTATATCCGCCCGGGTAAGGAAAATCTCCATGGAAGATAAAAAAATGCTTCGTGATAACGGGGTGCTGGCGACTACGAAATTTTTCCATGAGCCAACCGCCAGCCGTTAACCAATATCGAAACTCAACGGGCTTCAGTCTAAACCAAGGTGTACTTCCTTTTTATCGCTTTGCACATCTGCATACAAAAGTTACCTTTGCCAAAATTTGAATATTGTTTGTCTTACCGGTAAACAATTTTATTTACCATTATGAATAATCAACACTTATCAGAGCAGGAAATTATCAGGAGAGACAAACTGAAAGAGCTTTCAAAACTGGGCATAGACGCTTATCCTGCAGAATTGTATCCCGTAAATACCAACGCGGCTTTTATAAAAAATAATTATAAAGGAGAGGAGAACAAACGGTATTTTGCTGATGTATGCCTCGCCGGAAGAATTATGAGCATACGGGATATGGGCAAAGCGTCTTTTGCGGTATTGCAGGATTCCAGTGGCAAAATACAGATATATGTGCGCAAAGATGATGTTGCTACCGGTGAAGACAAAACGCTGTATGATATTGTATGGAAAAAGCTTTTGGATATCGGGGATATTCTTGGGGTAAAAGGATATGTGTTTACCACAAAGACCGGTGAGACATCCATTCACGTTACCTCGTTTACCCTTCTTTCCAAATCGCTGCGCCCGTTGCCGGTTGTAAAACAAAAAGATGGTGAAACGTTTGACGAAGTTACTGATGCAGAATTCCGGTACCGACAGCGTTATGCGGATCTTATTGTAAATCCGCATGTGAAAGAAACCTTCATGAAGCGCACAAAAATGATCAACGCTATGCGCAGTTTTTTAAATGAACGCGAAGCGCTTGAAGTGGACACACCGGTATTGCAGAATATTCCCGGGGGTGCTGCTGCCAGGCCTTTTATAACCCATCACAATGCTTTGGATGTTCCCTTTTACCTGCGAATTGCCAATGAGCTCTTTTTGAAGAGGCTGATTGTTGGCGGCTTCGAATGGGTATATGAATTCAGTCGCAACTTTCGCAATGAAGGGATGGACCGCACACACAATCCTGAATTCACCATACTTGAATTTTATACGGCCTATAAAGATTATTTATGGATGATGGAAACTACAGAACAATTGCTGGAAACCACGGCCATTGCCGTGAATGGTTCTGCAAAAGTGATGTCAGGGGAAGTTGAAATTGATCTTACAGCGCCTTACAAAAGAATAACCATGTATGACGCCATTAAAGAATATACCGGCATTGATGTAAGTGATAAGGACGAAAATGGGTTACGGGAAGTTTGCCGGCAGTTGGGCATTCATGCTGATAAAACAATGGGCAAAGGGAAATTAATTGATGAAATTTTTTCGGAGAAATGTGAAGATCATTTTATACAACCCACCTTCATCATTGATTACCCGGTAGAGATGAGCCCCCTTACTAAAAAACACCGCAGTAAACCAGGACTTGTTGAGCGTTTTGAATTGATCGTTAATGGAAAGGAAATCGCCAATGCCTATAGTGAGCTTAACGATCCGTTGGAACAACGGGAGCGTTTTGAAGAACAGGCAAAGCTTATGGAGCGTGGCGACACTGAAGCGATGTTTATTGATTATGATTTTTTACGTGCCCTGGAATATGGTATGCCTCCTACCAGTGGTATTGGTATTGGAATTGACAGGCTTTGCATGCTGCTCACCAATCAGCCTTCTATACAGGATGTGCTATTGTTTCCGCAAATGAGGCCGGAGAAAATGTTTGAAGCGGAAGGCGATGACATAATAATTAAATAATTATACCACTTTTTCCTTTTCTTCAAACTGCATTTTATGCAATGTATAATAGTGTCCTTGTAGCAGCAGCAGTTCCTGATGCGTTCCTATTTCCTTTATCTCTCCCTTTTCAAGGACAATTATTTTGCTGGCCTTTCGTATAGTAGATAAGCGATGGGCAATTACGATGGAGGTACGGCCAGTAATTAATGTATCAATGGCATGTTGAATTAATGCTTCACTTTCACTGTCAATAGAAGAGGTGGCTTCATCTAAAATCAGGATGGAAGGGTTATACAGTAAAGCCCTGATGAAAGACAGCAATTGCCGCTGCCCAAGCGAAAGTGTGGCGCCCCTTTCCATAACATTATAGTCATAACCACCGGGCAATTGCATAATAAAATCATGCACGCCTATCATTTTCGCGGCTTCTTCTACCTGGTGTTTTGAAATAGAATTGTTTCTAAGCGTCACGTTATCATATACCGAGCCGCCGAATAAAAAAACATCCTGCAATACCACCGCTATCCGGCTTCTCAAAAAATCTATCTTGTAGGCTTCAATATTTTTATCATCTATTTTTATGGCTCCTTTATTAATGTGGTAGAGCCGGTTAATCAGGCTGATAATGGAAGTTTTACCGCTGCCCGTATTACCCACAATAGCCAGTGTTTGACCAGGCTCAATGTCAAATGAAATATTTTTTAAAATATACTCGTCATCAATATAGGCAAACCATACCTTGTCGAAGGTTACTCTACCTTTTATAGCGATTTGATTGATGCCATTATCCGTTTCGGGTGTCACATCTGGATTATCCAAAACTTTGAAAACCCGTTCACTGGCCACCATGCCCATTTGTAAAACATTAAATTTATCTGCAATAACACGCAACGGCCTGAACAATAAATTGAGATACATGATGAAGGCAATAATCACTCCCGCATTAAATCCATTGTTAGCTCCCCACCACACCAGCAAACCCGTGGAAAATGCCAGCACGATTTCCACGATCGGGAAAAAAACCGAGTAAGCCAATATCGCTCTTATGTTAGCGTTCCTATGTTCCTTATTGATTTCTTTGAACTTTTTGAATTCTTTATCTTCTACAGTAAAGGCCTGTACCACGCTCATCCCGGTAATATGTTCCTGTACAAAGGCATTAAGCGCCGCCACCGCGTTGCGCACCTTTATAAAAGACTTGTTTACACTCTCTTTAAAGAAATAGGTAGCGACTATGAGTATAGGGAAAGGCGCCAGGCTGATCAATGTTAACCGCCAGTCAACAAAAAACATGAACAACAGAATAGAAACAATAGACAGCAGATCGGATAAAATTGGAATAAGCCCGTCAGAGAAAATATCGTTGATGGATTCAATGTCATTGATCGTTCGCGTGGTTAATGTGCCGATAGGTGTTTTATCAAACTGCGAAAGATTAAAGCCAAGAATTTTTTTATACACCTTTACCCGCAGGTCCTTTACAACTGTTTGCCCGAGCCAGGAAGTTAAAAACCCAAAGTAAAAGCGCATACCGGTTTCTACCAGCAACATGCCTATTTGTATAATGGTTATCAGGATAAGCCAACTGGTATTCCTGTCTTTTATAAAAACATTTACCGTGTATTGAATCAGGTAGGGCCGGAGGGGCGAAATAACAGCCAGCAACACCGAAAGAACTATCGAGAGATACAATTTCTTTTTATAAGGCCTGGTAAAAGCAAAAACCCTTCTTAATATGCTAAGGTCAAGTAGTTTTTTACTTTTTTTCATTTCGGGCATCCCGCAAATTTAAATGAATAGACCATGTGAAAATCGTGGAAATTAATTTCAGGGCTTTTTCTCAAATTAATTAGCGATCATTTTAATGGTATTTAGGCTGTCTGTAAAAAAATTCGGTCAGGACAATCCTTTGCCATGAAAAATATTTTTTTGAGGAACGCATTAATTCATAGTCTGTGTCGGATAAGGCTTTTTGTTTAATTTTTTTAGCCATTCATCTATCAAAGGGTTATCAAGAGTTGTATGCATCTTTCAAGGCTTGCGGAAGTGGGGGCGATAAATGCCATCTGCCCCTGTTAACTGAAGCTAAGTTTATAAATAAAAGTTGATGATTTGCGCATAGCAAAATTAATAACGTCAAGTTGGATATGAAGCTAAATTGAAAAACAAGAAGTTGAAATAGGCTTCCGTCTGCCCTCATTTTAGCAGGTCTCCCTGTATACCCTTCTTCAATCGTTGTCAATTGTTGCTTGTTTCAGGGTAAGTTTCAAACTTAAAAATCCAATTAGTCCCGCAATCAATGACGAAAATAAAATCGCAAATTTTGAGTTATTGATTATAGTTTCATTGTCAAAAGCAAGAAGTGTAATAAAAATTGACATGGTAAATCCTATTCCGCCCAAAAATCCTACACCTAAAATAGCTTTCCAATTCAGGTCGGTTGGAAGTTTGCAAAATCCAAATGTTACTGCTAAGAAAGTCAGTAAAAATACGCCAAGTGGTTTGCCTACAATAAGTCCAAGTGCGATTCCTAAACTATAATTCTGTGTTAGTGTTTGCCCAATATCGCCGCTTAAAATGATAGCTGTATTAGCTAATGCGAATACTGGTAAAATAATAAAGGCAACTGGTTTATGTAAAAAGTGTTGCAAAATATAGGAGGTTGATTTTTCACTTCCATTACCAAATGGAATAGCAAAAGCCAACAAAACACCTGTAATTGTGGCGTGAACTCCTGAATTAAGCATAAAATACCACATAGCAACGCCCCCAAATAAATATGGAATTAAATTTCTAATTTTTAATCGGTTAAAAACTAAAAGCAATGCAAAAATTCCTAAAGCAATAAAAAAGTTTGTCCAAAGAAGTGTTTTAGTATAGAATATTGCAATTATTAAAATTGCTCCCAAGTCGTCAATTACGGCTAATGCTGTTAAAAAAACTTTCAAAGAAGTTGGTACCCGGTTTCCTAATAAAGCTAAAATTGCTAATGCAAAAGCTATGTCTGTTGCCATTGGAATTCCTGCACCCGATTGTGTTTGAGTGCCAAAGTTGAACAACATAAAAATTCCTGCTGGAATTATGATGCCACCCACTGCCCCAAAAATTGGTAATAGAGCATCTTTAAAATTCGAAAGTTCTCCTTGATAGATTTCTCGTTCTAATTCTAAACCGATTAATAAAAAGAATATGGTCATTAGTCCATCGTTAACCCAATGATGAATACTGTGTCCTGCAAATTGAGTTTCCCAAAAATGATGATACCCTTCGCCAAAAACTGAGTTGGCAATTATTAATGATAAAATTGTGCATGCTATTAAAGTCAGTCCACCTGCTTTTTCACTTTCAAAAAACTCTTTAAACAATTTGGTCATTATGATTTTGATTTGTCTGTCCGCCAACGTTAGCCGGGTGTCCGACAGGTATGCAGGTAATGTTTGTATTTCCGAAAGTACGAACTATCTCCTTTATCTTACCAGGAAAATATCACGCTTGATTTTCATTTTTTGCGACGCTTTTGCTAAAGGAGTATTTATATTATTTAAGTTTCGTAAATACAACCTTGTAGCCAAACCTTCATTGCATGGCACACTTTCTTTCAACTCAAACCCCCATAGTTCTTAGCGTATCGGCCACTGCTTCCCGATAAAAATTGGGACAGGCTGTACATCATGGGAATGGGCTTTATTTATGACACGTCGAATACCCTGGTGGGAGTCCATCTGAGACATAAAAGAATAAAATATCTCAAAAAAATTTTGGTTTCAAAAAAAATTTTTAATTTTGACCGACCGTTCAGTCAAAAAATATGTCGCCGAGAACAACTCATCAATTACAGCAATTAAGGGAAACAAAAAAGCAGCAGATCATGCAGGCTGCTTTGAAAGTATTTGCCAGCAAGGGTTTTAAGGGGGCAACTATCAATATGATTGCGAAAGAAGCCGGGATGGCAAAAGGGCTCATGTATAGTTATTATGAAAGTAAGGAAAAATTGCTGGGAGAATTACTGACTTTCGGTATGCAAAAAGCAGCTTCTTTTCTTTATGAAGATGCCGCACAAAAACTTAAAACGAAAGAAGCATTCGCTGCCAGCCTGCGAAAAATGGTAGCGCTTTTTTTGCAGGAAGCCAATTTCTGGCGCCTGTATACCATGCTTGCTTTGCAGCCTCATATTGCAGAGAAATTTCAGCAGGAGGCAATGGCGTTTATACAACAATATCTTGAAGTGTACATGGCCTACTTTAAAAAGAAAAAATCACGGAACCCCATGGCAGAAGCCATGCTCTTCGGGACAGTTTTGGATGGGCTCATGTTAGACCTTATGGTGGCACCGGATGAATATCCTCTTGAAGAGGTATTGAAAATGATCATTGAAAAATTTGCCTGATGAAAAACATTTAAAAAAATACCATGAAATCATTGTTTTTATTTTCACTCGTATCCTTGCTTTCATTCAGCCCGCACTACCAGCAGGTAGATGCTACTGATATTGTAAGAAAAGCAAACGACCTTATGAACGGGCGTTCCAGCCAAAGTACTGCAACGATGACTATTACACGGCCCACGTGGAACCGGAAAGTTAGTATGAAAACATGGTCGCTTGGTAATGATTACTATATGATCCTCATCACAGCGCCGCCGCAGGATAAGGGCCAGGTATTTCTGAAACGACATTCCGAAATGTGGAATTGGATGCCAACGATTAGCCGCATCATCAGGATACCACCTTCCATGATGGGACAAAACTGGATGGGCTCTGATTTTACCAACAACGACCTGGTGAAAGAGAACTCTATCGTTGACGACTACACGCACGCTTTACTGGGCAGCGAAACCATTGAAGGATATGATTGCTATAAAATACAGTTAACACCTAAACCAGATGTAGCCGTGGTTTGGGATAAGATAATTGTGTGGATTGCAAAAGACAAATACTTTATGTTGAAGGCAGATTTTTACAATGAAGACGGAGAGTTGGTAAACCAGGAAACTCAATCGGATATTAAGCATTTTCATGACCGTGACCTGCCTTCTAAACTAGTAATGACACCGGTAAAAGAAAAAGGAAAACAAACGATCCTGCAGTTTCAGCAAATGGACTTCAATATGCCGCTGAAACCGGATTTTTTTTCCCAGCAGAACATGAAAGATATTCGCTGATATTTTTTCAGGGATAAGAATTTGAATAGTGAAATTATCTTTTGATGCAACAATTTATTAAACTGGCCTGGCGAAATTTATGGCGCAACCGCCGGAGAACACTGATTACACTGGGTTCTGTATTGATGGCTGTTGTGCTTGCTATTGCAATTCGTTCGTTCCAGGAAGGCGTGTATGGCAATATGATTGGCAATGCGGTGCGTTTCTCCACCGGTTATATACAGGTGCATGCAAAAGGTTATTGGGATGATCAGTCCATCAACAATTCTTTTGAGCCCCGCGTTTCCCTGGAGCAGGCTTTGAAAAAAGAAAAGAATATTTCTTTAACAGTACCGAAACTCGAGTCGTTTGCACTGGTATCGTCGGGGCCGCATACCAAAGGTGTAGAAGTACTTGGCATTGATCCCGAAAAGGAAGATAGTATGAATAATATGGCTGGGAAAATCACAGGGGGAAAATATTTTACCAATAATAATAACCAGGGTATATTGATTGGCGATGGATTGGCCAAATATCTGCAACTAAAACTGGAAGATACACTTGTATTGCTCGGCCAGGGGTATCATGGCAGTACAGCAGCAGGGCAATATATCATCCAGGGAATTTTTCATTTTCCACTGGAACAGCTAAATAATTCACTGGTATATCTTTACCTACCCGATGCACAGGCACTTTTTGGAGCGCCCGGCCGCCTCACTTCGGTTAGTATTATGCTTAAGCAACCGGATGACATTTATGCAACCACTCTTTTTTTACAACATTCACTGGACAGCACCCATGAAGTAATGCAATGGCCGGCAATGAATAAAAGTCTTGTACAGGAAATACAGGGTGATAATGCCGGGGGCATCATTATGCTGGGCATCTTATACCTCGTAGTTGCCTTTGGTGTATTTGGTACCATCCTTATGATGACACTGGAAAGAAAAAAAGAATTTGCAGTAATGATTGCCATTGGAATGCATCGTATAAGGCTAACCGTTATAATCATATTTGAAACCATTTTGATAGGTATACTGGGAATACTTTCCGGGAGCCTGTTGATACTGCCGGTACTTGCCTACCTGCACAAACATCCCATTTTATTAACAGGGTCAACGGCACAAACGTACCAGCAGTTTGGTATTGAGCCCATCATGCCGGCATCACTCGATCCCTATATTTTCCTGTACCAGGGTTTAACCGTTTTGGGTATCGCTATGGTATCCGTCGTGTACCCGCTATGGTACATTAACCGGTTCAGGATTGCTGAAACTTTAAAACAATAATGCTATGCTCATACAAATAGCCTGGAGAAATGTATGGCGCAATAAAACGCGGAGCCTGGTAATTATTATTGCCGTGGCACTCGGTTTGTGGGGCGGCATTTTTTCAGACGCTTTTATGCAGGGAATGGCAGAGCAACAGATTTACTCAGTTATTCATACGGAAACGGGACATATACAATTGAACCAGACGGGTTTTTTACTGAATCATGATATGCAGATGCAGGTACAAAATGCAGATAGCATGGTAGCAGCTATAAAAGCAAAACCCGGCGTGGAAGGAGTTTCCGCAATTATCCAGGTAACTGCTATGGCTTCTACCGCTTCCGGTTCATCGGGAATTATGGTGAACGGCATTCAACCACCTGACCAGGAAAAGGTGAGTGATCTTTCCAAACAACTGGTACAAGGTGATTATTTTAAAAGTGAAAGTGCCAACCAGGTAGTGATCGGGCAACAACTCGCCAATAAGTTAAAAGTAAAGCTGCATTCCCGCATTGTGCTTACGTTGCAGACCACCGCCGGTGATATTATTTATGGAGCTTTTAAGGTGTCCGGCATTTTTCGTACGCATGACACTGAATTTGATAAGCAAATGATTTTTGTTCGCAATAACGACCTTGAGAAGTTGACAGGTTTCCCACCTGGTGCAGCCTCAATCGTTACCGTGTTGTTGCGGAATACCAATGACACCAAAAAGGTAACAACAACACTTCAACAGCAATATTCAGGTTTGCAGGTACAATCATGGATACAATTATCACCCATGCTGCAGGTGCTTTCAGGAACCATGATGCAGATTACACTCATATTTGTCGGTATCATACTTATTGCCCTCGCATTTGGGATCATTAATACCATGTTGATGGCAGTGATGGATCGTACCCGTGAAATCGGTATGCTACTATCCATCGGAATGAAACCTTCCAAAGTATTTGGAATGATCATGCTGGAAACAATTTTTTTGTCATTGACCGGCGCCGTGATTGGTGTGGGCGTCAGTATTGCAACCATATCATTTTTTGGACAGAAGGGTATTAATTTATCTTTTATATCAGAAGGGATCAATGCGCTTGGCTATAGCAGTATCGTTTACCCCATGCTTGGATTTAATTTTTACATCATGCTCGCAAGTATGGTCATCGTGATTGCTATAATTGCGGGCCTGTTCCCGGCGAGGCGGGCAGTGCGGTTGAGGCCGGCTGAAGCGGTCCGCGGCGATTGATTGAATCCGGACTTAATTTATTAAATGTTTTTTATGCCAGTAATTGAAATTAAAAACCTAACGAAAACCTATAACGAAACCATGGTGCCGGTGCAAGCTTTAAACGGTATTAACCTCGAATTTGAAAAAGGAGAATTTACAGCAATAGTCGGTCCTTCAGGATGTGGTAAAACCACCTTGCTGAATATGATGGGCGGGCTGGATCAACCGACTATCGGTAATGTAATTATAGAAAAAGAAGACATCACCCACATGAGCCGTGGAGCATTAACTGATTTCCGGCTGCATCATATCGGTTTTATTTTTCAAGCCTATAATCTCATACCAGTGCTTACGGTAAAGGAAAATGTTGAATTCATAATGGAACTCCAACATAGCAACAAAAAGGAAATAACAGACCGTGTAAACTACCTGCTAACGGTAATGGGTATGAACGATAAAATAAATGTGCGGCCCAAATATTTATCCGGGGGGCAACAGCAACGGGTAGCTGTGGCGAGGGCGCTTGCATCCAGGCCCAAATTCATTCTTGCAGATGAACCCACTGCCAACCTGGATTCTAAATCGACGAATACCTTGCTGGATCTCATGGCGGGCCTCAATGAAAAAGAGCAGGTGACTTTTATCTTTTCAACACATGACCAGCGGGTAATGGACAAAGCAAGGCGCATCATTACCCTGGAAGATGGAAAAGTGATCAGTGATACTAAATTGAAAACAAGTAATGCGAGTCTTCAAAATTAAAATATTATTTGTTGGAGGGGCACTCCTGTTTTTCTTGGCCATTGCCCGGCAAGTACAAGCACAGGATACAACAAACAACGAAATACTCAATACTAAAAAAATTTCTCACTGGTCTGTCAATGGTTACCTGAAGGATTTGCAGAGCGTACAATTTACAGACATCAATAAAAAATGGACAATGGAGAACCTCATTCACAACCGGGTGGATGTGCATTGGTTCCCCCACAAATCATGGAAGTTTCACATTGGTATCCGGAACCGGTTTTTTTATGGTGATTCTACAGCTTTATCTATCCAAAATGTATTGTTACAAAATAGCAATGACGGATATTTTGATCTTTCAAAAACCATCGCGAAAGGAACATCTTTTTTACTGAACTCAGGTATAGATCGTGCTTCCGTAGACTATACCCATGGTAATTGGGAAGTCACTGCCGGGCGGCAACGTATCAATTGGGGCCTGAACCTCGTATGGAATCCCAACGATATTTTTAATGCGTATTCCTATTTTGATTTTGATTATGAAGAGCGGCCTGGTACCGATGCACTTCGGTTCCAGTATTATCTCAATAGTACTTCTTCTGCAGAGATTGCTTATAAACCAGGGAAGACTGCAAATGACATGATTGCGGCGGGTCTCTATCGTTTTACAAAAGGCAGTTATGATATACAGGCGCTTGCCGGCTGGGTGAAGACTGATTATATGGTGGGTGCGGGCTGGTCGGGCGTGTTGGGGCAGGCGGGCTTTAACGGTGAAGTATCAGCCTTTGTACCCCGTAAGAATTTTGGGCTAACTAATACCGTTATTTCTGCATCGGTGGGAGTCAATTATACATTTCCAAATAGTTGGTACCTGCATGGAGCTTATCTCCTGAACAGTGCCGGCTTATTAAAAGCGGACAGTCTCAGCCCCAATTTTTTACTCAGCAATTTATCTGCAAAATCCCTTTCCCCTGCCCGTCATTCTTTATTTGCAGAAGCAGCCTATCAATTCAATCCTTTGATTCGCGGCGATCTTTCCGGAATTTTTGATCCATCAGATGGTTCATTTTTTATAGGCCCCTTTTTTACTTTTTCTTTAACCAACACGATAGAACTATTAACCGGCGGCCAGTTATTTTTTGGAGGAACCCGAAGTTTATACGGCGCTTATGGACGGGCCGTGTTTGTACGGTTTAAGTGGAGTTTTTAATGAATGAAGCAGGGAAAAAGTTTTCGCTTTATACCTAAAAAACTTAATTAAGTCTCTTCTTCTTTGCCCAAAACATACCTGGAGCTGAAATGACTCGGTAACCAGGTATGAGGTTAACCCCGAAAGAATGAGCATGACAATAAACATGGCATAAAGTGACTAAAGTCACTACACCTTCCTTCACTCCTTTGTAATTTCAAGTATTTTCTATAACCGTTAAACATTAATACGATGAAGCGCTTAACAGCAATACTGGGAGGTGTCGCAATAATTACGAGTTTATTTTCATTTAAAGTATGGCAAGATGATCCATGGAAAGTTCCCGAAAAATATGAGAAAATGAAAAACCCGGTTGCATCGGGTGAAGCCTCAATAAATGCAGGAAAGGATTTGTATGTTTCCTACTGTGTAAACTGTCACGGGAGGGATGGCAAAGGCATCGGAACAAAAGCCGTAAATTTAGTTACTCCGCCGGCTAACTTCACTACTTCGCTATTCCAAAAACAAACGGATGGTGCATTGCTGTATAAAATATACTTTGGTCACAAAGATATGCCGGGATTTAAAAGGAGAATTCCGGGTAATAAAGATGTTATTGAGGGGACTTTCGGCCAAACGAGAAGTCCTGGTGACCTGATAAATTACCTGCGTACTTTTGGTGAAAAATAATTCTTGTCTCCCTGCGGTTGGACTGCTCATAATCAACCGGCTGCATGACTTTTTTTAGCATACAATCTTTTTTATTGTGTAATAATTGTTTTGAAATGTAAATCAACTCCCAGGTTAGCTTTTTAGCAATCCACTTTGTAATAAATTTTTTTATCCGATAAACTGATATTAAAAAAATTGCATTCTTTTAGAAAATTAAAGCCGGCAATTTTAATAAACCAACAACAGAAACCTCACGGGGTTTCCATTGTATAGTAAAGCCATATAGAGATCAGGAAGCCTGCCTATAAACAAATTCCTCCAAAATAATTGTTACAGCGTCCTGTTCGGTGCTGGCAAAAAAAAATCTGTAGTACACAAACCGGAACTTAAAAAAATGAAATACAGTATTTGCCGGCCTCTCCACCAATTTTACGGCAATGTGGATTAAGAACATTTTCGGTTGCTGGCTCACATCCCGGCTAACTGGCGCATTAAAATATATTTGCCTGTAATTGCATCATCAGGTATTTTTGAAAACAACGGCGTAATACAGGCGAACCGGGTTATATAATGAAAATAGAACAGCCATAATAGAGATTACATCCGGCGATTATATGATTTGAATTAAATAGTTACGGACATCAGAAATCACCTCTCATTTTTGCCCGATAACAAGCTTTTATTAACTTAAAAAGATTGAATTGAAATTTATTCGTTTGAATCTTCT
>JBDTOV010000129.1:0-14875 GCA_039933035.1 Ginsengibacter sp.
AAAAGTAATCATTGAAAAGGAAATGTACCACAAAAATAATTCTCGGTCAGCCTCAGGGCACCCGCCATGAAGGGGTGTTAACTTATCAATACTGATATCATTATTTAATTTAAATTAGTTTGATACAAATCTAAAGGTTAATGGAACTTTTATATACCAGGACTAAAGTGGGCAACAAAAAAACAGATTTCTTAAAAAGCCTACAATTAATGTGGCTAACCCATCTGATTATTTTGAAATAAAAAATAAACTTATTTCGGGGGTACTGAATAGTTACAATTCTTTTAATTCCCCCTTACGTAAAAAATTACCCATTCGGGTAATAAGGACAAAAACTTAATACCGAACTTTATACCGGTACAGCAAAAACCATTTTGCTAAACCCTGCCTCAATAAAACTTTTTTCATTTTAGTAATTCAATACCTGTTTTCACGGTCAACGAAGAAACAATTTACAGAGAAGTTATTCCGGATATATTACAGTAAATAAAAGTAAATTTAAAGTACAACAGTCTTTATATGAAGCTGATTTTTTCATTATTACTATTCGGTTTTATTTGTAGCAACCTTGTATCTGCACAGGATATTGACGCAATTACTGCACGCTTAAAAACCGACAGGCAAAAGGCGGATACCCTATTTTATTTCGCTGTCAATAATTTAAGGAAAGGCAAATTTCAAAGAGCTGATTTTTTGTTGAACAAGGGAAATGTGTTCGCAGAAAGAACAGGTGATAATAAGTTAATTGCCATGTACATTGTACAAGGATGTTATATACATCTTCTTACAGAAGAGTTTAAAGAGGGCTTATCTCTTTTGGAAAAATGCTATCCCCACCTGGCTAAAGCCTCTTCCTACGAGCTTAACAGAAAATACCTTTATTTAAAAGGCCGCTTTAATGAAAGCTTACACCGGAATGACTCGGCCATATACTATTATCATCAGTTGGAGTTATTGAACAACAGGGAAAACCCTTACCAGAATTGGGTTGTATTTAATCAAATGGGTCAAATGTTTAAGGCTTCAGACGCCTATGCAGAAGCGGAAAAATATTTTTCAAAAGCATACAACATTACAAAACCGAGAGGTGTAAGAATGGATCATGTTTCAGTATTAAGCGAATTCGCTGACCTATATTATCAGTGGAGAAAGCCGGATAAGTTTGCCGCAATCATGTATGAACAACAGCAAATGATGGATGCATCAAAAAAAGATTTTTCAAAAGATCCTGTTCACAGTATGATGTTTATTGACTGGAAGAAAAAATCGTTAGACAGCAAGCTGTCATTTATGAAAAATGTAAAACAGGAACTTACAAAAAATGGCCATATTGTAAAAGCAGCGCTTGCCAATAATTACATTGCCGGTTTTTTTGAAGAAGCAGGCCAACCCGATTCAGCGCTGAAATACATCAGGGAAAATCAGTGGTTCTTTGACAAGGAAAAAGATATACTCAATCTTTATTCCAACACTATAGTCGCTTACAGGCTACTTAAAAAAGCAGGAAGAAAATCGGATGCTTTGGAAGAAGCAGATAAATTATTTGCTATGAAGGATACTATCATTAGCCTGCAAAAAAGAGAAACCATGCTTGACCTTGAAATAAAATATGAAACAGAAAAAAAAGAAAAAGATATCGTTTTACTAAACGCTGAAAACGAACTAAGCGCTTTCAGGCTGACAAAGGAAACAGTTTTAAAAGAAGCTTTATTGAGAGAAAACCTATTAAAGGATTCTGTTGTTAGCAGAGAAAAAGATTACAATAATTTGTTAGCTGAGGAAAATAAGCTTAGGAAATCACAATTGGTAAATGAAAAAGAATTAAAAGCCGCTTTATCGCGTGAAAATATTTTAAAAGGGAATGAGCTGGCAAAAGAAAAAAAGATACGATGGCAATTGACACTGGGCACACTATTACTTCTTCTTAGCGGTGTAGTAATTTTTCTTATGTATCGCAAACAGAGGTCTAAGAATATTCTCATCCAAAAACAGGCAGATGATTTACAAATGCTGATGAAAGAAATTCATCACCGCGTAAAAAATAACCTGCAGGTTATTTCCAGTCTTTTGGATTTGCAATCACTTACTATAAAAGATAAGCAGGCATCGGAGGCGATTAAAGAAAGTCGGAACAGGGTTTATAGCATGGCGCTTATTCATCAGAATTTTTATAAAGAAGAAAAACTTTTAGGGATTGAAATGAAAGATTATATAAATAAACTTGTAGAAAGCCTGTTTCAATCTTATAATTCAGGCGAACAAAAAATTTCGCTGGAGACAGATATCGACCCGGTATTATTAGATGTAGATGTAGTGATCCCGATTGGCCTTGTACTGAATGAGCTAATAAGCAATTCGCTTAAGTATGCCTTCAACAATGAAACTCCTGGCAAATTACAAATTGCATTTAAAAAAAATGGTGATGAAATGCTTTTAAAAGTGAAAGACAATGGAAGAGGGTTTCCAATAGGGATGAACGTTTTCAAGTCTCAATCGTTCGGATATAAACTTATAAAAGCATTTGCCCAAAAGCTAAAGGCCAGGCTGGAAGTGTATAATGATGACGGGGCCTGCATCCTGCTGCACATAAAAAAAATAAAGTTTGCATGAACGTATTTAAACCGATTTTATGAGTGAAATACGGGTATTGATAGTGGAAGATGAACCGGTGATAGCGGAAAATATTGCGCATTATCTCAACAACAATGACTTCCATGTATGTGGTATTGCTTATGATGATGATGAAGCTATAGACTTCCTGGAAAATAGTTCGCCCGATGCAGTTATATTGGATATTAACCTTGAAAGTAAAATGAGTGGATTAGATATTGCCCACCTTATCAATAGCAGGTACACCTTACCGTTTGTGTTTCTTACTTCGTATGCAGACAGGGAAACTATTGAACAGGCAAAACTGGTAAAACCCTGGGGCTACATTGTAAAGCCATTTAATGAAAAAACAATTTTGGCAACGCTCGAAATTGCCATATCAAATTTCGCCCAGGCTAATAAAGAAGGCTACCCCGATATTAGTTTAGAAAAAATAAATAAGCACCTGTTAAGTCTGTTGAGCGATCGTGAGTTTGATGTATTAAAGCTTATATATGATGGCAAAACAAATCAACAAATAGCAGAAGAACTTTTTGTATCTATCAATACGATCAAGAAGCATATTAATAATTCCTACCTCAAATTAGATGCAGGTTCAAGGACGTCGGCAATTGTGAGATTAAGAGAGTTGATGAGGAAGTAAATTATTACCTGTGAACTTATCACGATAATCCTTCATTAAAAATTTGTTACTAACGTTCAAAAAAATAACCCGAAAGGGTAAGGGAACTTTTTTGCAGGTGAAATAATTTTGAATTCATATTTTTTTATAGTTGGCATTGTACGAATACTACAAATAGCAGTTTTACAGAAACCCAGTTTCATCCAACCACTCCTTTGCAAAGACCCTTAATTGAATTTTAATCAATATTCAATGAGCGAATATTTTATTGGGCAGGCATGAAAAAAATCGGGATATGAATAAGTCCAATCCTGCTTAAACAAAGCCATTACCCGCAGCCCATTCATATAAGGCCATTTAGATAACATTTTGATAACCCCTAAATAGTTTCTCCATGAAAAAGTTTTACATCCTTTTAATATGCACATTTATTGCATTTACCGCCTTTAGCCAAATACCAGCTGTGCTTAAAGACATTAATCCGGGCAGTACCCGCTCTGGTGCGGATAATTTTATCAAAGTGGGAAACGTTGTTTTTTTTAAAGCAGATGACGGAGTCCACGGATATGAGCTATGGAAAACGGATGGCACAGCAGCGGGAACTGTTTTAGTGAAAGATATTTGGCCCGGAGCATTAGGATCTGATATACAGATATCAAAAGCAAACATAAATGGCACGCTTTACTTTAGTGCGGATGACGGAATTAACGGGGTTGAGTTATGGAAGAGTGATGGTACAGCAGCAGGCACCTTACTTGTAAAAGATATTGATCCCGGAAGCAGTGGTTCATACCCTTCCCCCAATAAAGGTGGGGAAGCCGCTAATGGCTTGTTTTATTTTCGGGCCCGCTCCGCAGGTACGGGCTATGAATTATGGAAAAGTGATGGAACAGATGCAGGCACTGTAATGGTAAAGGATATTAATCCGGCCGCCGTTTTTTCCGATTCCAATCCTTCTCTTTTTACTTATATAAATGGAGTTATGTTTTTTATTGCATGGGATGGCACTCACGGCACCGAATTATGGAAGAGCGATGGAACAGATGCCGGCACTGTAATGGTAAAGGACATAAAACTCTTGTCGGGGAATGGGGTTTCATCAGTACGGGGAGGCCTGACAAATTTTAATAATACGCTGTATTTTGCTGCCGATGATGGAATAAACGGCACTGAACTGTGGACAAGCGATGGAACAGATGCGGGCACGGTAATGGTTAAAGACATTGTGGCGGGTTCGGGAAGCGGTTCGCCTTACGGGCTTAAGGTTTTAGGCAATACCCTATATTTTTCTTCCACTCAATTGATCACGGATTCAGAACTTTGGAAAAGCGATGGAACAGCAGCCGGAACAGTTTTGGTAAAAGGCATCAATAGTTCCGGAAGTATGGGTTCTGGTTTGTCTCCTTTTAATTTTACTTTAGTAAATGGTAACATATTCTTTGTTGCTGTTGATGCGCTCCAGAATAGTGTGTTATGGAAAACAGATGGAACAGCAGCGGGTACCATGTCTATACAAAGTTGGCCTGGTCAGTCCTTTCAAAATTCTAACAGTTTAACCGATTTCAATGGAACACTTTATTTTTCGGCTTCTACCAGCCCTTCAGAGACTTCTGAACTTTGGAAGAGCGATGGTACAGCGGCCGGCTCTGTAAGTTTTGATCTGAATCCCGGGCCCCAAAGTTCCTACCCTTCACAACTGACAGTTCTGAATAACCACTTACTTTTTGCAGCCGATGACCTGCTATTAGGTAGAGAATTATGGAGCATTTCAAGTGGTGTTCTGCCGCTCAGCCTTACCGGCTTTAGCGTACGCAGGGTTAATGATAAAACAGAATTAAGCTGGCAAACATCTGTAGAAATAAATACAGCTATTTTTGAAATAGAAAGATCCGCTACATCTCAATTTACAAAAATCGGAGAAGTTGCAGCTATAAACCAGGCCGGCCAGCACAGTTACAGGATGTATGATGAAAAGCCTTTACTGGGTACTAATTTTTATCGTTTAAAAATGATAGATATTGATGGCCAATTTACTTACAGCAAAATTGAAAGAATAGATTTTAATTCGATAGAGCAAGTGCGGCTTTCTCCAAACCCGGCCGGTAATGAATTAAAGGTTAGCAATGCGGGAGCTTATAATTTATTACAGGTTATAGACGCCGCAGGAAAAGTAGTGCATCAGCAAAAAATTTCTAATGAACAAGTGATAGCAAATATTCAAACATTGGCTCCGGGAAATTATGTCTTGCGCCTTACAGGAAGCAATGTTCAAAGGTCATTACAATTTATAAAACAATAAAAAAACAAAAGGACAACGCAATCCGGAAAAAAAGAAATTGAAAAGTGAATTTGCAAAAAAGCTCCGAAATAATTTGGGGCTTTTGTTTTAAAACATCTTGCTCAAAATTTTTCAGCAATTTTTTCGAGTTTTTTAAAACTGCCATTGTTGATAATCACGCTACAATAAGACCCAGCCAAAAATTATCCTGTTAGACACTCCATGTCCTTCTCTTTTGTCCGGGGGACTTCTTTGGGGGAGAAGGTTTGTCCAAAGGATTCCCATGAAGGGATGAGGTTTAAAGGAAAGCAATAAAGCTTATACAGAACTCATGTTAATATATCTTTTAAAAAATCTTTTGTTCAAATAAAATTACCCCAAAGGGTAAATGCTCTCTTTGCTATTACAACCAATTTTACAATAAAATAAAATCATTTTAAAAAATCAACAGATGAAAAAAACTATGTCTTATGCAGCCGGAATTATGGTATCTCTTTTTATCATCTCATCGCCAGGTTGCTCAAAGAAAAAAGAAAACACTACAGAAACAGAATGTAAAACTTGTAAAGCTTTAGCAGGTGGAGGCCAGCCGGAAGTTTCCCAGCAGGTTTGTTCTGACGGGGCGGAGCAGTCTTTTCGTTCGCAGCATTCAAGCCAGGAAATAACATGCAGATAGAAGGAAAATACCGCAGAGTAATATTTGGAATTAAACTTCATTGAATAAGCGCTTCGCTTTTTTCTGCTCCTGTGTGTTTCATTCACAGTCAATTTTATTTTATTTATAAAAAAATTTTATGAAAAGAGTTCTTTCATTGCTGTTCTGTTCAATAATTTTCAGCCAGGTATTTTCACAAAATGTTGCCATCAACAACGATGGCAGCCAACCAAATGCCGGCGCAATACTGGATATAAAAAGCGCTAATAAAGGATTACTCATTCCAAGAGTAAACTTAACATCGGAAACAGATGTGAGTACAATTCCTTCACCTGTTACCTCGCTGTTAGTTTTTAATACCAACGCAGCTTTACCGGATGGAGTGGGTTTCTATTTTTGGAATGGTAACAATAAATGGAGCAAGCTCGCTACAGTAAATGCATCAAATAGTATTTCCTGGGGCTTAGCCGGAAATAGCGGGATTAATCCCGTTACAGATTTTATCGGAACAACAGATAATCAACCCCTCGTTTTTAAAACCAATAACATTCTTTCCGGTAAAATAGACCAGGGCATTAACAGTGTTTACTTCGGGCAGCATGCGGGTGAAAGTATAACAACGGCAACTGATAATACTTTTATTGGAGATGCAGCAGGAAGCAATAATACTTCTGGTTCCGACAATCTTTTTGCAGGGCCATTATCGGGCAATGCAAATACATCCGGGTACTCAAATATTTTTTTGGGTAAAGAAGCAGGTAAGTCAAATATCTCAGGTTTTCTCAATTTGGCAACTGGCATCCGCGCCTTGTATTCCAATACCAACGGTCAACGCAATATTGCTCATGGTTATCAAACTTTATATTACAACACCACCGGGTCTGATAATTTAGGGGTAGGAACCAGCGCTTTATATGCAAATACTACTGGCGTCTATAATATTGGAATAGGATACCATGCTTTAGAAAAAAGTGTTGCTGCCGGTTATAATATTGCGATTGGGTCATTTTCTCTACTTAGTAATGTAGCTGGCGATGAGAATGTTGGAGTTGGTAATAGTGCCTTGATTTTAAATAATACCGGCCATAATAACATTGCTATTGGGGGTCTTGCCCTAAGTGAAAACACTTCAGGTAACTATAATGTCGCCATTGGTGATGGTGCAGGGGCAATTAATGGTAATCTTTCCAATACTGCCTGCATCGGTAAAGGTGCCGGTGTACGCATAAACAACGCTATGGCTTTCGGAAATACTTCCGTAGAAAAATGGCTGTTTGGCATAGATGCTATATTCGTAAATCGAGCTTTGCAGATAGGAAGTACCGCTATTAATGGAAATGGAGCTTTCCTTACCAACGGTGACACCTGGACAAACGCTTCATCAAGAATGAAAAAAGAAAATTTTTCTGATTTAAACAGCAACGACCTGCTCCAAAAAATTTCTCAACTATCTATACAAAAATGGAAATACAAAGGAACCGATGAATATCATATCGGCCCTGTTGCGGAAGATTTTTATGCGACTTTTGGTTTGGGTACTGATGATAAAGGTATCAGCACGGTTGATCCGGCAGGTATTGCATTGGCTGGTATGAAAGAACTAATTCTGATTAATGAAAAACAAAATAAGCTGATAGAGCAATTGCAGGAGAGAATTGAGATGTTGGAGAAAAAATAATTCAATTAAAAATATAGCCATGAAAAAAATATTGACATTTTTTATTTTCAGCATCGTAACAAATACCGCCCGTTCACAAAATGTTGCCATCAACAATGATGGTACTCCACCGAGCGCCAGTGCCATGCTTGATATTAAAAATGCAAACAAAGGTTTGTTGATACCGAGAGTTAGCCTTGTTTCTGAAACAGACGCTGTTACTATTCCATCACCTGTTCTTTCATTACTGGTTTATAATACCAATGCAGCGTTGCCGGAAGGCGCAGGTTTTTATTTTTGGAATGGGAATAACAAATGGAGCAAGCTGGCAACACTCAGTGCGCTCAACAATTCATCATGGGGGCTTGCAGGCAACAGCGCCATCAATCCGAATAATGATTTTATCGGTACAACAGATAACCAACCACTGATTTTTAAAACCAATAATATCCTTTCCGGGAAAATTGCCCAGAGTATTAACAGTGTTTTCTTTGGGCAACATGCCGGCGAAAATTTAACAACGGGAACTAACAATACCCTTATCGGTGATGCAGCAGGAGGCAGCAATACTTCCGGTTCCAATAACTTATTCATCGGCCATCTTGCGGGAAACCTGAACAACAGCGGAAGCGAGAATGTTTTTGCGGGGCAGGATGCAGGAAAAGCAAATACAATCGGCGCTCGCAACGTATTCGTGGGCGAAGATGCAGGCACGAGTAACAATACGGGCAGTGATAATATCTTTGTAGGCAATGGCGCAGGTCGAAATAATACAACTTCTGTGCAACAGGTAGCAATAGGATCGGAGGCATTGGCAGCAACAACTACCGGTGATTACAATGTCGCGGTAGGGTATTTTTCTCTAAAGGCTACTACAACCGGCAGCTACAACACCTCAACCGGGCAACAGTCCCTATCATCGCTGACAACCGGCGGCTACAACACGGCAGGGGGGCATCAGTCGTTATCAGCGCTTACAAATGGATCGTTCAATACGGCATTTGGTAATGATGCACTTCAATCCAATATGTTTGGTTCTAATAACACAGCTATTGGTGCGGATGCAGATGTCCTTAGTGGAAGCTTGTCAAATGCAACTGCTATTGGCAGTAATGCTAAAGTGTCTACAAGTAATACTATGGCTTTTGGAGATGGCCTGGTAAATCAATGGGTATTTGGCCGAAGCACCACATCATCTCCCGGGCTCCCGCCGGTTAACCGTGCTCTCGAAGTAGGAACCAACGGGACAAATGGAAACGGTGCCTACCTCACTAAAGGTGGTACTTGGACAAACACTTCATCAAGAATTAAAAAAGAAGGTTTTTTAAATGTAAATGCAACGGACCTGCTGCAAAAAATTTCTCAACTCTCTATACAAAAATGGAAATATAAAGGAACCGATGAATATCACATTGGCCCGGTGGCAGAAGATTTTTATCAGTTGTTTGGTTTGGGTACGGATGATAAGGGCATCAGCACGGTTGATCCGGCGGGTATTGCATTAGCGGCAATAAAAGAACAACAGCAGATCATTGAGAAGCAAAGCAAACTTATAAATGAATTGCAGAAAAGAATTGATGCCCTCGAAAAAAAATAACCTTCTGAAATAAAAATCAGCAGATATTATATATGATGAAATGAAAATGAACGATCAACAGAAACGCCTATGCCTCCCATCACTTGATGGAACCAGGTACATACCTGTAAACACTATTACAAGATGCGAAGCACTAAGTAATTATACACGGATTCATATCGAAAAAGGATGGCCCATCATCGTGTGCCATACACTCAGGTATTTTGAAGAAAAACTTACAGAAGCCGGTTTTATACGAATACATCGCGGACAAATGATCAACAAAAATCACATATTAAAATACGAGCCATGTGGGATACTGCAACTGACCGATGGCTCCGTTCTCACTGTATCAAGGCGCCGTAAAAGAGAAGTCTTCCACGCTATTGCCTGTTAAAAAATTTTACTGAATATGTAATATTTCCAATTATGAAAAAAAGATTACCCTGTATTTTTTTGATGCTGCTTTTATTTTTTGTTTGCAAAAGAATCAATGCCCAGGCGCCGGCAAACGATGAATGCGCTGCCGCAACTTCAATTAATCTTAGTCCGTTTTCCGCATCATGTTCATCAACGATTAGTGCAAACACTCAGGGCGCCACTAAATCTTCTCCGAACCCTTCATGCACCTCATCACTCAATGATGATGATATATGGTATAGTTTCCAGGCTACTACTTCAAGTATTGTTTTACGTGTGTTCAATGCAACTTATAATGGTACAGGTCAAACTGCGCAGGTCGGATTTAGCTTTTATGAAGCGGCCTGTCCGTCTACAACAAGCAATATTATTTGTTCCAATCTTATCACTGCAGGAACCGGATATTTAATAATAAATAATTTGGTTCCGGGCACCGTTTATTACCTGCGGTTCTGGTCATCATCTTCTACTCAGTATGCCACTTTTGAATTTTGTGTGCAGGAAATAATGCAACCTGCGAATGATGAATGTGTAAATGCAACATTAATAACATCACAACCTGTAGGTACAATCTGCGATGCAACTTATAATGCTACAACGGTCGGGGCTACACGTTCGTTACCGGATCCGGCATGCAGCAATTTTAACGACGATGATATCTGGTATTCTTTCACCGCAAACACAAGCGCTGTAAGAATTAATTTCAGCAATGCAAGGCAGGCAACTACTTCTTCAGTAGGAATCGCGAACCTGGGTTATGCCCTGTACGACTTGGCCTGCCCGTCTTCACCCGCCGCCCTTGCCTGCAATGCGAATATTGGAAATGGCGCCGGAACAGAACTCGTTGGAGGATTAATTCCCGGGCACCAATATTATTTACGGTTTTATTCTTTATCAACAAATATTTATGTCACTTTCGATTTTTGTGTGGTAGATGTTGACCTGCCGTTTAACGATGATTGTGCAAACGCGATTGATGTACCCGTAAGCAAAGGCTTCTGCACGTCGCCCGTTGCCGGTAATTTATCGAATGCAACTACCTCACCGGGTTTTGGAGCGCCTGCCTGTGTTTCCAATTCTTCCAGTGAAGATGTGTGGTTTAAAGTAACTGTTCCCCAAAGTGGAAATGTTACCATACAAACTTCGCCGGTCAATACCCAAACAGATGATCTCATCATGGAAGCATACAGTGGAGATTGTGGATCATTATCATTGACAACATGCGATGATGATGGAAACCCCGAAACAACTCCGTCAAATCTTCATTCAAGGATAACTTTATCTGGAAGAAATTCCGGTGAAATAATTTATTTGAGGGTACTTGGAAAATTTACCAATAATTTTGGCCCATTTGCAATTTGCGCATGGGATCATTCTGTACTTCCGCCGGTCTCACCAGGTGGGGATTGCATTCAAGGCAATACCATCACTGTCAATACGGCTAACCTTAACCGTTATATGTGGGTTCCGATATTTGATGCATCAGGAAATATAGTAGCAGAAATAAACGGGAATGGAAATGATTTAGGTGATATAACTTCATCAGTTTATGTAAATACTTCAGGCCAGGTAAGACAAATAAATAACCAATTTTATTTAGACAGGAACATAAGCATTAACCCGGCAAATAATCTTTCAGCCCATGTAAGAGTTTATTTTAAAAACAATGAATTTCTTGCATTGCAGTCAGCAGACCCATCCGTTATTTCAATAAATAGTTTGAATGTCACCAAAACAACTACTGCTTGTCAACCCGTGTATAGCGGAGTTGCCTCTATTATTGTTCCCGATGCATATGTTGATTATGGAACGGATCATTACATACAATTTTCTACGCCGTCTTTTTCCAGTTTTTATGTGCATTCTGCAAATGTCACATTGCCTCTGGAATTTATTTCCTTTAGCGCAGAACAAAAAAATGCAGGCGTTCAGCTGACATGGAAAGTGGTAAAAGATAAACTAATAAAGAATTTTGAAATACAATACAGCTACGATGGATCAATTTTTAAATCGATGGCTTTTATAGATCAGAATAAATTTACCTATGAGGATAATGATTCATGGTCTTATAAATATGCTGATAATAATCATCACGAAGGTGATGTGTTCTATCGAATAAAAATGAATGACCTTAATGGCAAAAGTATTTACTCTAAGATCATTGCAATAAACCTGCTTAACAATATGGACCGGGTATTTTCGATCTATCCTAATCCCTCAACCGGTAAATTTTTTATCAGGAAGAAAATGGAAGGATTAAATATTTCAGCAACCCTGGTAAACTCCACTGGTCAAAAAATAAAAGATTTTGGCGTATTGCTCCCGAAGAACGTGACCGAAGTAAATATTGATGAATCAATTCCCGGAATTTACTTTTTGAAAATCACGAATAACATAACGGGGAAAGTTTGGTACGAAAAAATAATTAAGCGGTAATAGTAAAAAAGCAGGGATAGAATTTCCAAAATACTAATTATATTATTCAGTATCATCCATTACACACCTGAAACCCGTATGCTCCAAACCGGTATCAGGCGAGGTTTTCATGCGGGATGTAGCGCGGTAACCTTTGCAATAAGAAGCATTGCATAAAAAAGATCCACCTCTTACCACTTTTTTGGGAATAGTTGGCTCCATGGGATCATAACTGTTTGCCGGACCGTTGGGATTTATGGAAAGCTCGTTTTTTACCTGTTGATAAAAATCATTCGTGTACCAGTCGCTGCACCATTCCCAAACATTCCCGGCCATGTCGTGTAGCCCATACCCGTTAGGTGCAAAAGATTTCACGGGAGCCGCGCCATAAAATTTATCCCAGTTAGTATTGTGGTCAGGAAAATTTCCCTGCCATGTATTGGCTTTTGGCTTTTTTGATTCCACATCTTCGTTACCCCACGGATACTTGTCATCAATCAAACCACCACGTGCGGCCCATTCCCACTCAGCCTCAGTTGGCAACCGCTTATCGGCCCATTTACAGTAGGCCATTGCATCGTCCCATGATATTTGGACAACGGGATAATTATCTTTCCCTTCGATCGAGCTATTTGGTCCCTGCGGATTTTTCCAACTGGCGCCTTGTTTCCAGCTCCACCATTGCGATGCATTGTTTAGGGGAACAGGATGCCCGGGATTACTAAATACAAGAGACGCAGCGACTAGCAGACTTTCATCAGGTTTTGGTGTTCCTTCCGGTAATTGCTTTTTTAATTCTTCCCAGTCAGGGTTTTTTTCGGCTGTAGTTACGTAGCCTGTTGCTTCAACAAATTTGCTGAATTGTGCGTTGGTCACTTCTGTTTCATCCATCCAGAATGCGCCCAATTTTACCTTGTGCTGCGGGTATTCGTCAGGCCTGCCCTCATCATCTGAGGCGCCCATCATAAATTCGCCTGCCGGTATTTTCACCATGCCCTTTGTCGAGCCTGCAACAGTCTTCACAGAAAAGGGATCTGGAAAGGCAGCAAATCGTGAAGGCATATTTGCTTCGCAGGAAACTGTGCTGTCTTGAGCTGTTATAGCGGTTGATGTATTATTATTTTTCCCTTTACACTGGATTAATATTAATACTATTGTAATATAAAAAAGGTCAATGATTTTCATTCCGGATTAATAAGTTGTCCTGTATAGATAATCAATTTTTCTTCCTTCCTGTTTCTTTAAAGGTATTTGTAAGCCTTTTGTTTTTTCAAGCCACTTATTCAAATCATCCCTAAGTCCCAGGCCAATTTTATCAAAGGCTTTATTCCTTATAAGGTTGTTCATTTCGTGTGGATCTTTTTCCAGGTCATACAGCTCGTTAATATCCCAGATGCCATTATATGAAATGTATTTATACTTATCAGTTCGCACGCCAAATGTAGTAGGTGTTTGGGGAAAGGCCTGTTCCCAATAATATTCATAAAATACTTTATCGCGCCATGAAACACTTTGGCCTTTTAATAAAGGCAAAAATGATTCACCCTGCATTTGTACGGGTTTTGGAATTCCTGCCGCTTCCAGGAAAGTTGGCGCAAGGTCAATATTTAATATCATCTGCGGAATCACCGAACCTGCTTTTACCATTCCCGGCGCCCAAACTAATAAGGGCACACGCATACTTTCTTCATAGGCATTTCTTTTATCGATAAGGCCGTGCTCACCAAACTGGAAACCGTTGTCACCCATATAGACGACCATCGTATTTTCCTTTAATCCATTTTTTTCTACCCATTCCATTACCTGCTGAATGCTTTCATCAATGGATAAAAGTGTTTCAAGATATAAATGATAGAACTGGTCAAACGGTATCTGGCCATGATACATATAATCCACGCCATGCCAGCTATAACGCTGCTCACGCACCCAGCGGGGAATATCTTTATAGTTGACGGAAGTTTCAGGCGGAGTAACCACGCCAAACTGTTTACTACTGTCCGTAACCGTTAGGTACATAGATTGCGGGCTAACGATCTGCAGGTCTTTATATTTTCCTACATGCCTTTTGGCCGGCATAAACTCAGCGTGCACACCTTTATGCGAAAGATATATGCAGAAAGGTTTTTCTTTTACACTCGCCATCCATTTAATTGCCCTGTTAGTCAGTTCATCTGTTATATAATTATCGCTGTTAAGATTCACTCTTTTTCCATTTACATTCAAAGTGTTTCCATAGTACTTGCCTTGCCCTTCAAAGCTTACCCATTCATCAAAGCCCGGCTGGGGATTATCACCAGTATTACCCATATGCCATTTACCCATGAAAGCAGTTTTGTACCCCTTCTTTTGCAGGTATTGAGGAAAAAATACAAGGTTGTCTGGCAATGGCGCCGAATTATCGACCACGGTATGCGTATGTGCATATTGCCCTGTAAGAATTGAAGCACGGCTCGGTGAGCAAAGAGAAGTCGTGACAAAAGCATTTTTCAAATGGGCGCCTTCACTGGCCATCCGGTCCATACCGGGTGTTTGCAGGCCGGGAACTCTATTCATAAAACCCATAAAATCGTACCGGTGATCGTCCGACAAAATATAAATAATGTTTATAGGTTTTTTTGCGTTCTGCGCAAATATGCAAACAG
>JBDTOV010000130.1:0-14851 GCA_039933035.1 Ginsengibacter sp.
TCTTTAATTTCCTTGCAAATTATATCATTACATAGTCTGGATAAATATCAATGAAAAGTTCCAAAAAGAACTATTTGAATTATATTAAGATTATTAATCATATTTAAAAATACGATCATTCACTGAAATCGTTTAGTCAATAACTATATCAAAAAGTATATCTCTTCTTTTATTAAAACCTATACCGACGAGTCATCTAGAAAAATATATTCCATATTAACGGAAAATTTTCGAACCTTTAATTATATAATTATTTATTTAATATTTGATAATTTGTTAACAAATACACAACTTTTTATTAATATACATTTAATAATTCCTTTAAATTCGGAGAATAATTTTACCACTTAAATTAAAACTAATTGTTTATGAAGCAATTCAAACTGCACCATGCCAGCAAAATATTTCTTGCTGTGATGTTCTTTTTTACCTTCTCTTCCATTTATGCACAAAGCAATAAAATTGAAGGAAGAGTTATTGATGCTGCTACAAAATCTCCCCTGGAGGGCGTCAGTGTTTCTATTAAAAATTCAAACAAAGGAACCTCAACGAATGCAAATGGAGAGTTTAGTTTGGAGGGGGCTGCAAATAGTAGGTTATCGATAACATTTGTGGGTTATGAGACAAAAGAAATTTCCGCCAGGCAAAGTAATGCCCCCATAGAACTAAATTCATCCACAAGGGAATTGGCGGATGTAGTGGTAACCGCACTGGGGGTAAGAAAAGACATAAAAAGATTAGGTTATTCTGTACAGGAAGTCAAAGGCGGAGATTTGACAAAAGCCCGCGAATCAAATCCAATAAATGGCCTTGCTGGTAAAGTAGCAGGATTAAATGTTGGTATTAACCAGGCGCTGCTTGCTACACCAACTGTGTTATTGAGAGGATCGCCCTTAAATTTTTATGTGGTAGACGGAATTCCAATAAATTCTGATACCTGGAACATAAGTCCAGATGATATTGAAACATATACAGTTCTTAAAGGCCCTACTGCTGCTGCATTATATGGAAGCCGTGGAATCAACGGAGCCATTTTAATAACTACCAAAAGAGGGAAAAAAAATACCAAAGGCTTTACCGTGGAGTATAACGGAAGCATACAAATGAATAAGGGTTTTACTGCTATCCCTAAAGTACAAAACCAATATGGCGGGGGCGACAACCAACAATATGGATTTGGTGATTACAACAGCAATGGCACGGGGTCGGGAAGAAATGATAAGGACTATGATGTTTGGGGCCCGCGACTGGATGTGGGAACACTATTGCCGCAGTATGATGGAAAATACGATCCCACAAAAACCTATACAATCACTTATGGCGTTGATCCCGAGTACACAAAATATATAGCCAAACCTTTCACAGGAAATATTGAACCGACACCATGGGTATCCAGGGGAAAAGATAACCTTCAGAATTTTTTACGTGCCGGATTACTCAATTCAAATAATATTAGTTTTTCTGCAGTCACTGACAAGGCCTCAGTACGCATGTCAGTATCAGAATCACACCAAACCGGGATTACTCCTAATACAAGATTAAACGATGTAAATTTTAATATTTTAGGAAGTTATAAGGTTACCGACAGATTTAAAGTGGAAGCGAACATAAATTATAACAGGCAGTTTACACCTAATATTCCTGATGCGAACTATGGTCCTAACAGTATTATTTATGACATAGACATTTGGACCGGTGCTGACTGGAATGTGCTGGACCCTAACATCGTAAATTATTGGCAGCCCGGTAAAGTAGGTACTCAATCAAATTTTGTTGAATACAAACGTTACCAAAATCCCTACTTTATGAGTTACGAATGGCTTAGAGGACATTATAAGAATGATCTCTACGGTTGGGCAGCAATCACCTATGAGTTTAATAAAGACCTGAATGTGGTGCTTCGTTCTAACATTACTACTTATAATTTATTGCGTACTGAAAAGGAACCTTTTTCCGCACATCCATATGGCGATGAACACAACCACGGTAACTACCGGGAAGACAGGCGTGACCTATGGGAGAATAACACCGACGTATTAATTAATTATAATAAAGAAAATATAGGGAACAGTAATATTTCTGTGAGCGCCTTTGCAGGCGGCTCGGCACGTAATATGCAATATACTTCAAGCTATACAAGTTCAGACCAGCTTATAGTGCCCAACGTTTATACATTTGCCAACACCTTGAAGCCCATACGCTCTTATTCCTATGGCAGCAATCTTCTGATGTTAAGTGCATATTATTCAGTTGATCTCACTTATAAAAATTATTTCACCGTTTCAACAACAGGCCGTGTAGATAAAACATCTGCACTAAATGTAGGTAACAATTCAGGCTTCTATCCTTCAGTGAGTTTGAGTACTGCTCTATCAGATTATATCAAGTTACCAAATGCAATTACCTTCTTGAAACTAAGAGGAAGTTACGCAAATGTGAAAGGTGGCGGAACAGATGCATTTATAGGCGCTTCATTTCAAAGCCTTGGAGTGGGTAGCCCGGTTGGGTATGGTAACAATTACTATACACCCTACGACGGTCCAAATTATAAAGTATCAACGCCTCCATATGCAACAGTACCTGGTTATAATAATTTAACTGAAGCAAATTCCCCTGACTATACCGTACAAACTAATATAAAACCTTTTTCCCGTAGCAATTATGAAGGTGGCCTCGATGCAAGGTTTTTAAATAATCGCCTGGGTCTTAGTGCCACGTACTTTCAGTATAAGGACGGCCCAAATATTTCCAACCAGTATTTATCCGAAACGAGCGGCCAAAGTTATGTGGTAGTAAATGGCGGGGCTACAAAAAGAACAGGTAGTGAGATTTCTGTAACCGGAACACCTGTTCAGAACAATAGAGGATTCCGGTGGGAAGTATTGGCTAATTGGTCAACCTATAAAGAAGTTTATACGTCATTTGCAGGAGGAGTAACTACTCAAAATAACGGTACCGGTTACCCGTATAAAATTGGTGACCGTGTCGATAAGCTTTTTGGAAATTATGAGGCGCTGACACCAGATGGGAAGGTTATCCATGACGAATCAGGGTTTCCCATTTATCTTCCCAAGCAACAATACCTGGGCCATGCCGATCCGGATTGGAGTTGGGGAATTAATAATAAATTCTCTTATAAATCTTTCAGCTTTTCATTCCAGTTTGATGGCATGGTAGGCGGTAAAATTCAAGACTACGTATTAAGAAAATTAACAGAAGGTGGCCGGGGACACAATACAGTAGAGGGTGTGATTGGTGCTGCACGTTTATACGAATCACAGCACTGGCAGGATGTTGGATATTTTGGGCCCGACCCGAAAAATATTACACACAATGCAGGCGCAAGAGACGCAAATGGCAGACCCATTCTCGGGGGCGACGGCGTGCAGGTAGTGGGTGGTTCCGGGCAAATTCAATATGATCCGGCAACAGGAGTTATTACCAATTATAAAGATCTTCAGTTTGTACCCAACGATTCTACAACGTTTTGGATTCAGGATTATGTCAGCAGTTTTTATAATGATCCCCAGCATACAATGGTAAATAAAACTTACGCAAAACTTCGTGAGGTAGTAATTACTTACTCATTGCCCGAAAAGTTTTTCAAGAATTCCTTTATCAGCAAAATTGATGTATCAATCGTTGGGAGAAACCTGTTGTATTTTTTCCCGAAGGCGTTTCATGATATTGACGTTGACCAGTTTCCGGGACGAAGCCAGTTCGGCACGATATCAAGGGAATACAACTTACAAACTCCTACCACAAAAAGTTACGGCTTCAATTTGAACGTCACTTTTTAAAAAACAGCATTAAATTCCAAAAAAAATATTTAAAATATTAGTTATGAAATTTTTAAAATTTCCGCTTCTTATAACAATTGCCCTATTTGTATTTGCCAGTAGTTGTAAAAAGAAGTTTGAAGATTATTCTAAAAATGATAATCTTCCTCAACAGGTACCACCCGGCTTAATATTAAAATCTGTATTGAACGATCTCAATTCGCAGAACGATGATCAAAATAAAGCTAATCAGTTCATAATATCTAATTATACTTACTACGGCCTAAACCAGTATTCTACGGGAAGTGCTACTCTTAATTATGGCACGTTGAGAAATGTAATGGCTATGGAAAAAGAAGCAAAAAGGCTTGCCGGCGACGATAACAATCCATACCATGCACTGGGCTTTTTTTTCCGTGCGTTCTTTTTTGTAAAAATGACCGAATTAGTAGGCGACCTTCCGCTAACGGATGCATTACAGGGCCTGGACAATCCTGCACCCAAATATGATAGCCAGGAAACAATATTCAAGCAATCTCTTCTGTGGCTTGACTCCGCAAACACAATGCTTGGCGGATTTGTAGCCAATGGTTTTCTCGAATTTTCCGGCGATTTTTATTATGAAGAAAGGATCGCAAATTCGCTTAGCGCAAGAGATGCATTGGTTGAATGGCAAAAAGTAGTGAATAGTTACAAGCTGAGGGTTTTAATTGAGTTAAGTAAGCATACAGACGATGCAAATCTAAATGTAAAACAACAATTTGCTGCTATCATTAATAATCCAACGCAGTATCCAATATTCACAAGTAATGCGGACAACCTGCAATATGTCTATAACAGCCAGTATAATTATTATCCGGATAATCCCAGTAATTATGGTTTTAACGCCGGTCGTCTTAACCTTGCAGCAACCGCGTTAACTACGTTAAGTCAGCTACATGATCTCAGGGCCATGATATTAGCAGAACCGGCCCGTGGAATAGGTTTCAAGGATACATCGTATATGTCTTTTGTAGGAGGGAAATCAGGAGATGATATAAGTACTTTGTCAACATTGTCGGGAGCGGGATTGATATCGCTTTATAATTATGAGCATTATTATAAAACTTTTACCGCTGAGCCTACTTTAATTTTGAGCTATGCGGAGGTTTCTTATTGTATAGCAGAAGCAATCAACCGTGGCTGGCTAACCGGGGATGCTGAATCTTACTACGTAAAAGGTACAGAAGCCATGTTTAATTTTTATGGAATCGTTGATGGTAACAACCAGGTAGTATTCCGTAACAGCACCGGCACAGGCGATGTTACTTATACAGTGCCCTTTCGCTTTGCTGATTATTTTAATCAACCTTTAGTAAAATATAAAGGCAATAATGCAGCAGGCCTTACCCAAATACTTACCGAAAAATACCTTGCCTTCTTCCGTAACTCCGGTCTGCAGGCATATTATCAATGGCGTAGAACAGGTATTCCTACTTTTAGTGCAGGCTCGGGAACAGGTAACGGGGGTAAAATTCCACTGAGGTTACAGTATCCTTCAAATGAAATAACTTCTAATGGAGATAATTTAAGTGCGGCACTGCAAGGTCAATATGGTGGGAAGGATGATATTAATGCTCAAATGTGGCTGCTCAAATAAAAACTCACGCGCTTTATTTATTGCAATAAAGACTGAATTCTATAAAATTCCGTCTTGTTTTTTAAATGTATATTATGAAGAAATGTACAAATATTTGTATCATTTTTCTTTTGCTTACCAGTTCACAAAAAATTTCAGCACAGAAAACTAAAAATCTCGTCATCGTTATTTTAGATGGCATGCGCTGGCAGGAAGTGTACGGTGGCGCTGATGCCGCAATTCTTAAAATTAGAGAATTTACAAGAGACAGCTCGGGCACCAGTGCAAAATTTTGGGATGATGATTTAGAGGTAAGGCGAAAGAAATTATTTCCATTTTTGTGGAGCACTGTTGTACGTAACGGGCAATTGTATGGCAACAGGTGGCAAGGGAGTGAAGTAAATAATGCCAACAAATATTGGTTTTCATACCCGGGGTACAATGAAATATTTACCGGCTACCCAGATACCGCGGTAAATTCAAATGATAAAATCTGGAATAAAAATATAAACGTTCTCGAGTATCTAAATGGGCAGCCCGGATATAAAAGTAAGGTGGCTGCTTTTTCAACATGGGATGTATTTCCATACATCCTTAACAAGCAACGAAGCGGACTTTATGTAAACAGCGATACAGATTCATTGCCCTACACAACTGAAAAATTCAAACTTATCGATGATATACAATCTCTCACTACAAGGCCTATAGGCGTACGCCCGGATGTGCTCACTTATATAGCTGCAAGAGAGTATATGAAAGAACTTAAACCCAAAATTTTGTACATTGCCTTTGACGAAACGGATGACCTGGCACATGCAGGTATGTACGATCAATATCTTGCGAGCGCATATGCTGAAGATAGAATGTTGGGAGATCTTTGGAAATATATTCAATCAACACCTCAATATAAAAACAAAACAACGTTGATTATAACCTGCGATCATGGAAGGGGCGATAACCCAAAAGAGAACTGGACCAGTCATGGCGAAAAAATAGCAGGTGCGGGGCAGGTATGGATTGCGGCAATAGGTCCGGATACGAAACCATTAGGTGAAATAAAAATCAGGGATGTTTTGTTCCAGGAACAATTAGCTGCGACATTTGCAAAGCTGCTGGGTCTTACTTTTACATCAAATCACCCGGTGGCTTCACCTATTGAAAATATGAATGAATAATTAAAACGGATCATTTATATATGAAAGAAATAAAAGCTATCGAAATTGCTGATGAAATAATGAGCTTGTACACAAGCTATGGCGACCAGGATTATATTGGTGAGCCGGTTTCACAAATTGAACACATGTGCCAATGCGCACAATTAGCTGAAAAGGCAAAATATGATGATGAAGTAATCCTGGCGGCATTTTTTCATGATATCGGGCATTTATGTGAGCACATCATGGATGTGGATTATATGGATGATTACGGCATCGTTAATCATGAAAAAATTGGCGCTGATTTTTTAAGTAAAAAGGGTTTTTCAAAAAAGATTGCTAATCTTATCGAATCACATGTTGCCGCAAAACGCTACCTCACGTATAAAAATCCCGGGTACTATAATAAACTCTCTGAAGCAAGTAAAAGTACATTGAAATTCCAGGGTGGGCGAATGGATGAAAAAGAAGCGAATGACTTTGAGAAAGAAGAGTGGTTCAATCTATATATTACCCTAAGAGGCTGGGATGAAAAAGCAAAGGAAGAACATGTTCCCTTACCCGACCTTTCATATTACAGGAATATGATGATTCAACATTTAACGAAGCACTGAATAAAACAATGAGTATTGAACGGGAAGTAAATGATATAGCTGGCATCACTGTTACCGTTTATAACAATACCGGGAACATAATCAGAAAGGTTTTTTTCAAAAGCAGGTTTGGGCGCGGGTAAATACAGCCGATGCAAAAAAAGCAAGGGAACTAATAAATACCAGCCGAATTATACAATTGATTCATTAGATCTTTTGCCTCATTAATTCTATGATAATGCAGCCAGTTTCATCAACTCTTGCTAAAAATAAGCACCGCGATACATACGTTGCCATCTTTGCATCCATCATTACTTTTTTGACCTATGCATCCGTATATGCATTCCGGAAACCATTTACCGTGGGCAGTTTCAGCAAAGCGCCGCTTATATTTGGTATGGACTACAAAGATGCCCTCGTTATAACCCAGGTAATTGGTTACATGTTCAGCAAGTTTTACGGAATAAAATTTATTGCTGAATTAAAGCATTTTGGAAGAGGTAAATTAATTCTTTTGCTCGTTGGTATTTCATGGACGGCATTGTTACTTTTTGCTATAACACCTCCTCCTTACAATATTATATTTTTATTTATCAATGGCTTTCCTCTGGGCATTATTTGGGGCATCGTTTTTTCGTTTGTGGAAGGAAGAAGAGCCACCGATTTTATTGGAGCTTCTCTTGCAGTGAGTTTTATTTTTTCATCTGGTTTTGTGAAATCAGTAGCAAAATATTTGCAGGTTAATGTTCATGTGACAGACTGGTGGCTTCCGTTTATGACCGGCCTCGTTTTTATCCTGCCTTTATTACTCTTTGTATTCTTATTGGAGAAAATTCCTGCACCGTCGGAAGAAGATGTTGCCAGCCGGATCGTTAGGCTACCTATGGACAGAACGGAGAGAAAAAAGTTTTTTAATGAGTTCAAATACGGGCTGATTTTACTTGTTATACTTTATGTTTTCTTAACCGTTTTTCGCGACATACGCGATAATTTTGCTGCTGATATATGGAAGGAGCTTGGCTTTGGTAATGAGCCGTCCGTCTTTACCGCGACTGAAGTACCGATCACTATAATTGTATTAATTTTGATCGGTAGTATGATTATTATCCGTAATAACAAACGGGCGCTTATTATAACACACATTATTATTGTTGCGGGTTTTTTATTAGCAGGCATCAGTTCGTGGATGTTTATCAATCACCATCTTTCACCCTTTTTATGGATGACGTTGGTGGGCCTGGGATTGTACATGGGCTACATTCCTTTTAACTGTATTTTGTTTGAAAGGCTTATTGCAACTTTCAGAAACGGTGGCAACGTTGGGTTCCTGATATATATAGCGGATTCATTCGGTTATTTGGGAAGCGTACTCGTTATTGTAAGTAAATCAGTTTACAGCAACAAATTACCATGGGCAACTGTGTATTCTAACGGTGTTATGTACCTGTCAATTGTTGGCGTTGCAGGAACCTTACTGGCATTACGTTATTTTAACAGGAAATATAAAAGGAGTAATGTCGTTCAAATAAAAAAAGAGGAGCAGGAAATCGTATCTCTCACAATGTAAACTTAAAACAATCCAACCCGTCCCCTTCAGAGAGGGCTGTGGTGAATATTTATATGACTAAATCAGCAATAGTAATCGGTGCGGGCATTGTAGGTTTGGCAACAGCGCGTGCCCTTTCTTTAAAGGGTTTCACAGTAACCGTTATAGAAAGATCAGGAAAAGCCGTCGGTGCATCTGTAAGAAATTTTGGTATGATTTGGCCGGTAGGCCAGCCAGATGGAAAAATGTATAACCGGGCTTTGCGCAGCAGCACTATATGGAAAGAAATAGCGGACAGCGCAGGTTTCTGGCATGATGAATGCGGAAGTATTCACCTGGCATACCACCCCGATGAATGGCAGGTGTTACAGGAATTACAGGACGCATTCACTAAAAATAAAAGACCGGTAAATTTATTGAAGCCGTCTGCAATTGCAGAAAAAGTACAGGGCGTTAATCACCGAAATTTATTAGGCGGATTGTTTAGCGCCACAGAGCTAATCATTGACCCGAGAGATGCTATCGCCGCATTACCGGGCTATTTATCAGCAACCTATCATGTTAAGTTTGCCTGGAATAAAAATGTAACCGCTATTGAACGACATACGGTAAAAATGGGCAATGATTCAATGCAGGCAGATATTATTTGTGTTTGTTCGGGCGCTGATTTTGAAACAGTATATCCTGAAAAGTTTACAGCGTTAAAGCTAACTAAATGCAAACTGCAAATGATGCGATTTATCAATAGTGATCAGCAATTCAGAATAGGTAGTGCCTTATGTGGCGGCTTATCGCTCATACATTATGAAAGCTTCAAAGCTGCTCCTTCGTTGCCATTGCTAAAAGAAAGATATCAACATGAAATGATGAATTACCTTGATGCGGGCATTCACGTGATGGTATCTCAAAATGGCCAGGGCGAGCTTACCGTTGGCGATTCACATCAATATGGGTTAACCTTTCCGCCTTTTGACGAAGCATATATAAATGAAATGATTGTAAATTATCTCAAGACTTTTGCAAGTATAGACAATTGGAAACTGGTGCAGTCGTGGCACGGTATTTATCCTAAAATGACCAACGGTCAAACGGACGTATTCCTGGAAGCGGAAGCAGGCGTGTTTATAATTAATGGTTTGGGCGGAGCAGGTATGACCCTGTCTTTTGGTTTTGCAGAGGAAGTGGTGGAATTAATTAATTGAGAGTGCTTCTTTAAAATTTTTAACAGGGAAAGAAAGCATTAAAAACCTAACTCTTTTTATTTGAATAAGCAATCCTGAAAATGGTTCCCTTCAAATCGTCTGAAACGTATAAAGATCCATCGGGTCCCTGGGCCAAACCCGTGGGACGGTATTGGATGGGACCGGTAGGATTTTTCAAATCTTCACCTGCAAAATTATCAGCAAAAATTTCCCAGTCGCCGGAAGGCTTACCATCTTTGAAAGGCACAAACGCCACCAGGTATCCCTTTTTCAGTTCAGGCGATTGCCCATGAAAAGCAATGAAAGCGCCGTTCCTATATTTTTCCGGGAACATATTGCCTGTATAAAACAATAGATCATCAGGAGCCAGGTGTGCCGGAAATGCCACAACCGGATCAATATATTGATCTCCGCCAGTCATTTTTCCATCTCCGCCATATTCGGGCGCCAGCATCTTCTTTTTCTGAAACTGGTCGTAATATATAAATGGCCAGCCTGCATTGGATCCCCGGGGCAATTCGTACAGCGTCTCGGCTGGTAATTCCGCGCTTTGTTTGGCTGTATAATATTGGGGGAACTTATCGTCAAATGCCCCGCGGCCATGCTGCGTAGCGAACAGGGAATTTGTATTGCCGTTCCACGCGATGCCGACGGCATTTTTAACTCCTATTGCATAATGAACCGCATCGCTATAACTTTGATTCAATTTATTGGTTTTAAATTCCCAGATACCTCCAACTGAATCTAAAAGTGGACAGCCGGGAATTCCTTTTCCGGAACCTTCCTGCCTGCAGGCATCAGAATAAGAACCAACGGTTATATAGAGATTATCTTCATTGTCTATCGCGATAGATTTCGAGTTATCCCTCTTTTTGTCCACCAATCCCCTGACAATAATTTCCGGTGCATCAGGCGAAAGCACCTCTTCTTTCTCATTCAATTTGTACCTGCAAACGCCGGAATCGGACGCGGAATAAAGATACCCGTTTTTAATAGCGATACCGGTGCCGGGATAATCTGCAAAGCCTGATATGCTATCAACACTGCCATCTTTGTCCGTATCGCCCAGGAAGTAAATTCCCTTCCCGTTTTTTAGAGATTTTAATTTTATAAAAATATCTCCATTGCTGTTAACTACTAAATGTCTCACCGGGCCGAGCGTATCAGCAACGATAGTCGCAGAAAAACCCGCCTGCAACTTTAGCGTTGTGTCCTGGATAGGAGTATTTTTATTTTTACCTGTATTGTTGTTGCATGCTGATAAGATGCCAAAGCCAGCTATGGCAGCTACCTGGCAGGCCAATGGAAATATTCTCCTCATAAATTGTTAGTATAAATTATATGCTATTATGCAATTCGATTACTAATACAAAATAACCTCTTCTTTATCCCACTCCACTTTCACTTTTTGCGAAATAATTGAATCTATTGATTTACCACAATAATCAGGTTGTATGGGCAATTGACGGCTAAACCTCCGGTTGATCAAAACGCATAATTCTACTTTCTTCGGGCGTCCAAAAGCCAGCAAGGCGTCTAAGGCAGCCCGGATGGTCCTGCCTGTGTATAGTACATCATCTATCAGTATTACATTTTTATCTTCTATAGAAAATAAAATATTTGTTTGATTAGGATGATGCAATTCCTGGCGGATATCATCCCTGTAAAAGGTGATGTCCATTTTGCCATACTGAATTGAATTACCAGGGTTTATTTTCTGCAACTGGAAGAAAATTTTATCTGATAAAAAAATACCCCGTGGCTGGATGCCGATTATTACTACCGAAGAAAGGTCAGCATAATTTTCAATTAATTGATACGACAACCGTTCAATAGTTATTTGTAATTGATATGTATCTAAAATTGTTTTCATGAAGCGGGGGTGTCTTCAGTCATGAATGGATAGCGGTAATTCACGGCAGGATTAAAAGTTTCTTTAATTGTTCTTGCACTGAGCCAGCGATATAAATTAAGAATGCTGCCTGCTTTATCATTGGTGCCGCTTCCCCTTGCACCGCCAAAGGGCTGCTGCCCAACCACAGCGCCCGTTGGTTTATCGTTTATATAAAAATTTCCGGCGCTGTTAGCGAGCTTTTTGGTGGCGAGTTCTACCGCATACCGATCCTGCGCTATTACAGACCCGGTAAGTGCATACGGTGACGTACTATCAACTAATTTAATCGTTTCTTCAAATTTATTTTCATCATATACATATAGGGTAAGTACCGGTCCGAAAAGTTCTTCGCACATAGTGACATAACGGGGATCAGCAACTTCTATAACGGTCGGCTCAATAAAATACCCATTGGTTTTATCACACTTTCCCCCAACCAATATTGTAGCGCCCTTATCTTTTTTTACCTGCTTAATGTATCCTGCTAATTTATCAAAACTTTTTTCATCAATCACTGCATTTATAAAGCAGGTAAAATCTTCAACACTCCCCATCTTCATCGTCCTTATTTCTGCGACTAATTTTTTCTTCACCTGCGCGGCGATATTGGAAGGAATATACACCCGGGAAGCAGCGGAACATTTCTGGCCCTGGTATTCAAATGCACCGCGGCACAATGCAGTAACTACTACGTCCACATCAGCGCTTTTATGCACGAGTACAAAATCTTTACCACCTGTCTCCCCTACTATTCTCGGATAAGATTTGTATAATTTGGTATTCGCGCCAATTATTTGCCACATGCTGTTGAACACACCCGTGCTTCCGGTAAAATGAATTCCGCCAAAATCAGGATGATGAAAACAAACCGCACCCAAAGTGGGTCCATCAACGAAGATTAAATTAATAACGCCATCCGGGAGACCTGCTTCTTTTAAAATACGCATAAATATTTGAGCGCTGTACACCTGGGTATGGGCACATTTCCATATGACTACATTGCCACACATGGCCGCAGATGAAGGAAGGTTACCCCCGATTGCAGTAAAATTAAATGGAGTAATGGCCAAAACAAATCCCTCAAGCGCGCGATATTCCATCCTGTTATTGATTCCGGGACTGCTTGCCGGCTGTTGCTTGTAAATTTCACTTAGAAAATGAACATTAAACCGTAAAAAATCTATCAGTTCACAGGCTGCATCAATTTCGGCCTGGTACACATTTTTGCTTTGACCCAGCATAGTTGCCGCTAACATTTGTGGTCTATATTTGGTAGCAAGTAATTCGGCGGCTTTCAAAAAAATATTTGCCCGGTTTTCCCAGGTTGTATTTGCCCACTTATCTTTCGCTTTCAATGCAGCATTTATTGCTTTTTTTACGTGCGAAGCATCACCAAGATTGAAACTACCCAGAACATAATCTTTCTCATGAGGCGGATTTATTTCTATTTTATTTGCTGTGCGTACCTCATCGGCACCAATGTACATGGGAACATCAGCCTTTTTACTTTTTAATTCCTTTAATGCATTTTTTACCAATACCCTTTCAGGGCTTCCCGGTGCAAAATTCAGTACAGGCTCATTAGCGGGAAGTGGATAATAAAAATTACCGGTGTTCATAATTCATTATTTAAGCCGATGCCGGAGCGGCCTGGCATTGGAAGATCGATAGTAAGCCAAGATGATCGGAAATATTCTATGATCATTTATTTTTTAAGATACATCACTTCTTTAACAAGCTTAACTGTACGGGGAACGTCGGGTAAATACATTGCTACCAGGTTGGGAGCATAATGCATTGGGGCATCAGCAGACGTTATGCGCCTCACCGGGGCATCCAGGTAGTCGAATCCTTCTTTTTGAATTCGATAAGCAATTTCAGACGAAACGGAGGCGAAAGGCCACTGCTCTTCTACAATCACAAGCCTGTTTGTTTTTTTTACAGAATCCAAAATGGTTTGCCAGTCCATGGGGCGAATGGTTCTTAAATCAATTACCTCTGCACTTATATTTTCTTTAGCAAGCTCATCTGCCGCACCCAGTGCTATTTTCATCATTTTATTGAATGATACAATAGTGACATCTTTTCCTTCCCGAACCACCCTGGCTTTACCGATGGGTACCAGGTATTCCCCTTCAGGTATTTCTCCCTTTTCGCCATACATCACTTCACTCTCCATAAAAATAACCGGGTCATTATCCCTGATGGCACTTTTTAATAATCCTTTTGCATCGTACGCATTACTTACTGAAATCACTTTTAACCCGGGAATGTTGGCATACATAGATTCATAAGCCGTGGAATGTTGGGCGCCTAACTGACCTGCACTTCCGCTGGGTCCACGAAATACAATAGGGCATCCAACCTGTCCTCCACTCATAGCGAGCATTTTTGAAGCCGTATTTAAAATTTGATCCAGGGCCAGGTTTGCAAAATTCCATGTCATATATTCCACGATAGGACGAAGCCCGTTCTGAGCGGCACCCACGGCAATTGCTGTAAATCCAAGTTCTGTAATGGGTGTATCAATTACTCTTTTCTCTCCAAATTCCTCCAGCATTCCCTGGCTAACTTTATAAGCGCCATTATATTCTGCTACTTCTTCCCCCATTAAAAAAACGTTCTCATCCCGTCTCATCTCCTCACTCATGGCTTCCCTTAAGGCTTCTCTTATTGCTACTTCTTTCATGTATAAAAAAATTGATTGGCAAAAATATTGGTTACAAGGCAAATGAGCAAAACTCATTACCACGAAATTATTATTAGGGCATCAGTTCAGAAAGCTTATCGGTCAATTTCTTTCCGAAAATATTTTTTGCTATGATAGTGCCCTCTTTATCCAACAACAGATTGGAAGGAATAGCTTTAATGCCGTATAGGTCTGAGGTTGAATTTTTCCAGCCCTTCAAATCTGAAACCTGGTACCAGTTTAGTTTGTCGTCTTTAATAGCTTTTTCCCATGTATCTTTTTTAGTGTCATAAGAAACACCAAAGATGGTAAAGCCTTTGTTTTTAAACTCTTTGTAAGCCGCAACTACATTGGGATTTTCCCGGCGGCATGGCCC
>JBDTOV010000131.1:0-14774 GCA_039933035.1 Ginsengibacter sp.
AGAGGACTTTATCGCTTTTATTGGTAAGAAAAAAGAGTGGAATTCCTTTGTGGAAAGCAATAACTTAATTCAAACTCAAATTCCGCAACTGAAAGATTGGGTTATCAATAATCCATTAGTCATAATTGAAAATAAAGACAAGTGGCACAGCTTAATTCAGGTTTGTAAGTATTTTTTAGCCAACCCAAATCCAGGTCTTTACATAAGGCAATTGCCAATTGATTTACACACAAAATTTATTGAGCAAAATGAGGTAGTAATAAGATCGCTACTGGATTTTCTCATCCCTGATTCGATCCATAACAATGATGAACGAACTTTTAGCAAAAGATATTCTTTGAAGTATGACCAACCAACGATAAGAATAAGAATTTTGGACCAACAATTAAAAATAGGTTTGCTTTCTGACCTAAGCGTACCTCTCAGCGATTTTGAGCAAATGAATTTCACCTGCGAAAACGTCGTTCTGACTGAAAATAAAATGACTTTTCTTGCGTTGCCAAACCTTAAATCAACGATAGCTGTGTGGAGTGGTGGAGGTTTTATGATCAGTTATTTAAAGAATGTGCTATGGCTGCGTGAAAAGAAAATAACATATTGGGGCGATCTTGATTCACATGGATTTGCAATACTTAATCAAATGCGTACCTATTTCCCTCAAACTGTATCAGCAATGATGGATATGGCAACATTTGAATTATTTAAAAAAGAGGGTCTGGTTCCCGGTGAAAAGACTAATGCAATCAATTTGAGCAAATTGAGTGAAGCGGAGATGAAAGTTTTCACTTTCTTAAAAGAGAACAATTTTCGACTAGAGCAAGAAAAAATACGACAGAATTACGTTGATACTTTCTTTCGAGAACTATTTCAATAATAGTCGAGTCTAAGAAATAGGACGCTTTATTCGGTTTACATATTATAAGAGCTTTCCTAATTCAGCTGTATCTGGCAATACTGCTTTGATTTCTTCGGGAGTATGTTTCGAAGTTCGATATGTAGCCACTCCCATTGCCTTATCGAAACTCTTAATGGCAAACTCAACCACCGTATTATTTTTCTCCTTACAAAGGACTATACCAATACTTGAATTTTCTGTTTGCAGTTTTACTTTTTCATCAAGAACGTTCAGGTAGAAATTGAGTTGTCCTGCATCTGCGGGTTTAAACTTGCCTTTCTTTAATTCAAAGGCTACCAAACATTGGAGGTAGCGGTTAAAAAATAGAAGATCCACAAAAAACTCATCGCCATCGACTTCAAGACGGTATTGATTGCCTATAAAGCAAAATCCTTTGCCCATTTGCAGAATGAAGTTGCGGATGTTTAAGACGACCTGTTGTTCAATATGCCGTTCATCGTCTAGTTCACTACCGGCAATAAAATCCAAGAGATATTCGTCTTTGAAAACTTTAAGCGCCGATGGTTTAAGATTTTCAGTTAGAGTACTTTCAAAGTTGTTGGGAAGTCTACCTTCCTTACTGAAAAGATTATTTTCAATTTGGTGTTCCAACACTGTTAAAGACCAGAAATTTGAAGCAGCACTTTCAATGTAAAAAATCCGTCCCTCCCAGGTTTTTATTTTGGTAATAATGGTAAAATGGTGTGAGAAACTGATACTTGAAAAGGCTTCAAAAAAGCCATTACTTTCAATTAGGTTCGACATTGTCGAACTGATTGAAAAACCCAGTTCCAAGTGGCCGCCTAATTGGTTCGACGCCGTCGAACCAATTACAAAGTGGGGTGAATACGCTTCTGCAAAGAGTCTTATCTTTTTAAGGTTGCCAGGTGAAAATCCTTTTAACCCTGGTAGTTCCTTTTGGAGGTCTGCCGAAATCTGTTCAAGCACCTTGGCTCCCCATTTTTGAGCCTTAATCTTATCAGAAATCATCTTCCCAGTTCTGAAATAAAGTAGGAGTTGCTCCCTGTTTGCGAGTCTTGCCGCAGCATAACGGCTTTGTACAATTTGTGTCTTAATGGATTGAATGAATTCCACGTAATTTTTGTCAATTTTCATATTTGCCATTGTTATTCAAGTATTGGTATTAAAAGAAAGAACCTAAAGCATTGATTGTTAGGCAACAATGCCTGCCAATCGCTTTAGATCCATTATAAATAAGTTCGAAAATTGTACAGGGAGGACGACCAAGTTGATTTCTTTCAATTTTAAAAGCTCGTAAAACTCTGTGTTTACGGGCTTTTTGGTTTTTTGGCTTGGCAATTAGCTTCAAAAATTATTATTTTAGTGATTACCAATTATGGTACATTGCTATTTACCGACTACACGGGTACTTCCTTCTATAAATATATCGGTATCATTTTTTTTTGCCCTCTTGCATTATGCTGTTGTTGACACCCTCACCGGGTATCTTATTATTTAATTGGTCCCTCTTCCCTGTTTATATGAATTATGATAGCTTTCGTCTCTAATTTATTAATTTATTCTTTTTAAAGATTTATTTTGTTTATGCATTATAAATGGTACAAAAAAAAATGGGCGACAATATTGCTGCATTCGTTTTTCTGGATGATATTTTATTTATTGCCTTATTTTCTCCGGCCTAATTATGGCGCCAGTGGCCACCCGAAGCCCCCATCCGATTTTTTATACATCCATTCTATAGATTTCATAACCTGGATCGCCATATTTTATATTAATATCTATTTACTTATTCCCAAATTATTTTATAAAAGAAAATACGGGCAATATGCATCTGCTGTGCTGCTGATATTCTTGGTATTACTCGTATTGCACAGGGTATCATTTTATCTTTTTTTAGACGAAAGGCCTTATCACCTGGATGGCTTTTTACTGTTTTCTGTGTTTCCCTCTATTTTTATTATAGCAGTTAGTATGGCCTTTAAAATGTTCACCGACCAAATAAAGTATGAGGCAAAATCTAAAGAACGGGAAACCGAAAACCTGAAAACAGAACTATCTTTTCTCCGGTCACAAATAAGCCCGCATTTTATGTTTAATGTGCTAAACAATATGGTTGCATTAGCGAGAAAAGGTTCAGATCAACTGGAGCCGTCACTTATTAAACTTTCCTCTTTGCTAAGATACATGGTGTACGAAACCAATGGACTGAGCGTAGCACTCGAGAAGGAGGTTGAATACCTGCAAAGCTATATTGATCTGCAGCAGCAACGTTTTGGAAAAAATGTGCAACTGCATGTTTGTTTGACGGAAATTGATGATAACTATGTTATAGAACCCATGATGCTGGTGCCCTTCGTAGAAAATGCTTATAAGCATGGCGTGGGTATGGTAGAGAATGCACAAATTGATGTAGTATTAAAAGTGCATAATGGCCTGTTGGAATTTAATGTAAAAAATAGATTTAACGAGGAAGGGCAAATGCAGGATCAAACATCGGGTATCGGATTACACAACGTACAAAGGAGGCTAAACCTGCTCTACAAGAACCGGCATAATTTGCTAATCGTGAAAAATGAAAACTGGTTTTTAGTATCACTTCAAATAAATTTACATTAATGCTAAAATGTGTCGCCATTGACGATGAAGATCTTGCGCTGGAGTTGTTGGAAGATAATATTAGCAAGGTTCCCAACTTGCAACTGGCTGCAAAATTCAGTGATCCCTTAAAAGCCATTCAGTTTATCCGGGAAGAAAATATTGATCTTGTATTTCTTGATATTCAAATGCCTGGTTTAACAGGGCTGCAGTTCATAAAAAGCTTCCCGCAAAAATGTATGTACATTCTTATTACTGCGTATGAAAAATATGCGCTGGAAGGATTCAATTTAAATGTAGTGGATTATCTTTTAAAGCCTGTTGCATTAGACAGGTTCATACAGGCCTGTAATAAAGCCTTTGAATTATACCAATTGAAAAACAAATCCCTTGCGACATTTTCAGATAGCCTTGCTCCCTATTTTTTCATCAATGCAGATTATAGCCTGGTAAAAATAAATTTTGCGGATGTTACCTGGATAGAGGGCCTTAAAGATTATATAAAAATACATTTGCAAAGTACCGCTAAACCTGTAGTCGCAAGGATGAGTATGAAATTAATTGAGGAACAACTTCCTTCACCGATCTTTTTAAGAATACATAAATCGTACATTGTTTCAAAAGCATATATTACCTCTTTAAAAAAGACCAGCATTTTTGTCGGGAACATTGAACTCCCCGTAGGAGATACTTATAAGGAAGCAGTAACGGAATATGTAAATAAGGTGTCGAAGATATAACCAGAAAAATTTGGAAATCGTGCGTCTTTTGAAGCGAAGTTGGGTAAGGTTTCTTAATTATATTTTCGCCCTTTTGTATTCCAGAAATCTTTATACGACAGGCCAATTGTAAAGACCGTGTATTTTTCTTTTATTACAGAGTTTTGCGAACCTCTCGTTCCATACTCAAAAGAAAAGTTATAGCTGAACGCACTTCTTTTGCTATTAACCCCTGCACCGATTGTGAAACCCAGGTCATTCAATTGTTCATTATTTATCTCCAGGTAAGACTTATTGTAAAACGCGCCTGCCTGCACGTTGAACGTCTCATAAGAAATACCCATGTATTCTTTCAGTTTGGAATACTCGGCTCCCACAGAATACCTGCTGCTATTTACAAGTGCATAATTCAATCCTTTTATATTCAATGAGGTCCAATCCTGGAAACGATAATCCGCCAGGAACGTCATTTTTTTATCTTTGATAAGTGCAATCCCCAGTCCTGTTGAATTGGGCAGCGTAAAAAAAGTATTGTTGATCACCTTGTTAGATAAAGTATCACCGTTATTGTCTTTAACAAGTGCCGTATACTGCGCGTTTAAAGCAGTTTTTTGTGCATAGGTTGCACCAATGTTTATGGCCCACTTCTTTGAAACAGGGATATGATATTGAATCCCGTAATCAACGTACCAGTTTCTTATATAAATATTTTTTGTCGTGTACAGGTCGGCATTAAGATCAGGTGATAATAATGAATCCTGTTCCGTTAATGAACCGCCAAGGAACGATGTATTTATGCCTACAGATAAATTTTTGGTTATCCTGAATCCATTGGCAAAGTAATACCGGTTTATCCCTCCGCTCCCATCATATTCCACCGGTAAAGTAATATCCGTTCCCTGTAAATTTTTAGTACCTGAGAATGAATAATTGCTTGTGCTGAAGGGCATGAGCCCAACTGAAGTACCCCACCATTTCGTTATCCTCGTACCGAGCGACATTCTTTCAACACCAAAATCTTTTCCGGTAAGATTTGTTGTGAGGCTTTTTCCGGAAAAATTTGCAAATTTTCCACGGGCCGTAAATTCTACCAAAAATAGCTGATCCTGGAGTTCGCTTATTGCCGCGGGGTTATTTAAAATTACAAACCGGTTGTTACGATAGGCAATTCCGGTATTGGCCATTCCGGACGTGCGGTTAAAATAGGAAGTTTCAATATCACCGATCCCTATTATAGAGTAAGGGGAACTGACGTTTTGTGTATATGCTTTTACAGTAGCAAGACAAAAAATTAAGACTATACATAAATTGCGCTTCTTAGTAAACAGGTTATGGGTTGACAGATACATAATAAAGTTTTAATTGTATTGCGCCATTCATATTTTTCTGGTCGCCGATAATAACCCTGTTTAAAGTTGATATAGATGCTGGATTAGGTGGTACAAGTAACAGCCCGTTTTGATTGGATGAACCTACTAATATTTGTTGTTGTAAATAAGAAGTTACGTCATAAGTATACGTTGTGTTTTCGTTGTACAACTGGTCTACAACGAGATTGCCTGTTTGGGTTGCTGCCGAGCCCGTTGATGTTGCGTACGATAAAGCCGGCCCCATATTATTTGCCTGGTCTGTAGTAACAGCCAACAGTTGCGGAGGCAGTGGGGTGATAGAATTGTATGAATTTTTGAGCGGATGAATTATAAGCGCTGCTCTCAATATTTTTACATAATCGGGCCGTAACAACAGACTCCTGAGCGTGGGAAATTTTACCTTAGCTATAAATCCGGTTAGATATTGAGCGTATGCCCTGTTCCCGGTGGTCGTAGAAACAATTTCTTTGTTAATGCTGTTGAAAACAGCCAACGGCGTACCCGTTTTGTCAGACTTTACTTCGTTGAATTGTTTGTTATCAGCATTATAAAAAGTAAAATCGAGAAATTTGCTCTCAGTGAAAACATTCGTTACATGATAATGCAACCTCATTAAAACGGAATCCCGAAACCCATAAACCGCATGCATACCAGAGGGTGAAGAAGATAATTGTAAGCCTTTGAAATACGGTAGAAAATTGCTGGTTGATTGCATTACATGATCATCCGACTTATATAAGTCAAACAACTCTTTACCGGTAGCGTCAGATAAGCGAATAGCAACACTATCCGTGTTATTGGGAGAAATTAAAGTGTTGACGTTGCCTAAAGGATTTGGATCAACTTCAAAATCAGTGTTATTGTAAAATTGGGATTGATATAAAGGAAATGAATACTCACTTTTTAGCTGGTAAACGGATAGTTGGCTATTATAAGATGTGTCACCATAATACAATTTGTTGGGACGGATAATTAGTTCAAGCGAATCAAACGTGGCGCCGCTTGCAAGGTCCGAAAGTGCCGGGGGAGCGACTTCAAAAAAAGACCTGGCCCTGATATTTCCAAAGGCGCCGTCATTATAATTACCTGCCAGCATAGTACCGGATGCTGAAGTAGATACAGAATCATTATATACTGTGGAAAGCTCCGAAGAAAGTGTATCGACCAGTATAATATTTGAATAGGAATTAGCTACATAGTTCTGTCCAAATTGAATTTTTGTTTTATCGCAGCTAATTAAAATAACAGTTGAAAGTATCAAAAATTGTAAAATATGTTTAAAATAAATGATACTTTCTTTTCTCATTTTTAAAAATTGATTGATGCAATATTATAAAGGGGCGGTGTTAGCATTTTGTTACTATGGCTAAACTCAGTATAGTTATCTGCAAAAGCACTTAATTTATCTGTTAACTTATTTTGAAACTAATTTGTAAAAAAAAATTTAAAATATAGGTACAAAACGTTTGTAGAAGAAAACAAACAGTTAGTCGGGAAAAGCTTATTGCAAAGCCATTTTAACGATTTGTGAGAACAGCGGAAGATTATTTTCGTGGAAATAATTTTGTAAAATGAAAACAAAACAGGCGCTACTACTTTTGAGTATTATTTCTTTCGGAATTTTGTCGTGTTCAAAAAGTTCCTCAACCGCGACGGTTTTAGGTAACTGGGTTAGCAAATCTGGTTTTGATGGCGTTGCCCGCAGTGAAGCAGTATCATTTGTTATCAACGATACAGCGTATATAGGCACGGGTTATGATGGAACTTCCAGATTGAACGATCTCTGGAAATACGATGCCGTAAAAAATTTCTGGGAGCAAAAAGCGGACCTTCCAGGTGCGGCCCGTAATTCTGCAATTGCGTTTGTTGCCTCGGGAAAAGGATATGTAGGTACAGGTTTTGACGGACTGAATAAATTAAAAGATATGTGGCAATATGATCCTGCTGCTAATTCATGGATTCAGAAAAATGATTTCGCCGGTTCGGCAAGATATGATGCAGTAAGTTTTGCCATCCTCGATAAGGGATATATATCCACAGGGTTTGATGGTAATTACTTAAAAGATTTTTGGGAATATGATCCTTCAACAGATGCCTGGACACTCGACCCTGGTTTTGGAGGATCTAAACGCATGGCGGCGGTAGCTTTTGTTTACAATAATAAGGGGTATATATGCACGGGTACTAATAATGGAACAGCAGTAAATGACTTTTGGTCGTACGATCCTTCCACATCCGCCTGGACGGAATTGCGGCAAATAACTAATATAAGCGCAGACAGTTATGATGATAATTATACGGATATTATTCGTTCTAATGCCGCAGCTTTCGTCATCGGAAGCAAAGCGTACCTGACAACTGGTGAAAACGGGTCCTTACTTAGCTCTACATGGGAATACGACTTTGCATCAGATTTATGGACCAGCAAAACTGCCTTTGAAGGTTCGCCAAGAACGGGCGCAGTTGCTTTTAGCGTAAACAGCGAAGGTTATGTTACCACGGGCCGGAGCAGCACATTGCCGTTTGATGACTTGCGGCAATTTTTTCCTGACCAGACATATAATGCTAATGACTAAGAGATATTTTATAACAATAGGGGTACTTCTTATCACATTAATGATTATTGGATTTTCAATAAAAACCAACGAGAAAAATGATGAGGAAATGCTCCTGGTAGAATCAGTTCCGGTACAGTCTGCCACAGGCTGGGGTTATGATATTCTGGTAGATCATAAAATTTTTATTCACCAGGAGTATATACCCGCCATAGTGGGTGAAAAAGTTTTTTTAAGTAAAGAAGAGGCTATGAGGACTGCAGGGTTAGCTATTGAAAAATTAAAGAAAGGTAAGCTGCCAACTATAACGAAGAGTGATCTTTCGGCATTAAAAATTTCATTCTGACATTTGCAGGCTGAAAATTTGTTTTAAGAATTTGATTCAACGATCGAAAAAAAATCTGATTTAAAAATGTTTCCTATAGGCACGATTTGTTTGCCAATAGAAATTTCATTTTTTGATATGCTATCAATATGAAGCAGGGAAATAATATAAGATCTGTGTACCCTTATAAAATTATGTCGGGGTAATTTTGTTTCAAATGCATTAAGGCTTTTCAATGTTACTACCGGCTGGGTTTTTCCATTTACATATATCTGTATGTAATCTTTCATTCCTTTGCAGAAAAGGATGTCATCAAATTTAATTTTTACAATTTTGTATTCAGACTTTATAAAAACAAAATCCTGTTTTGGTAATGTATTAGTTTCTGGCATAAGGAGTAAACTTTTAAATCTTTTGTTATTAACACCGGGTTTTTGTTATTAACACCGGGTAAATTTCTTATACAATACTAATAACGGGTTGGTAATATAGACAAACGGCCTTTTTTTGTAGACGAAATAATTGCATGCCATAATTTCAAAAACCAGAAATAGTGGCGTCTCAAATTTTAACTTCATATAAAAAAAAGTGCTGCAAATACAACTATTTATCTTTTTATAACATCTTTATATTCGGATCAACTACTAAATGATGTCTTATAATATATGCCGGACAGTTGTAAACCGCCATGATGTTAAATAAAATATTAGTTTAAAAAAAATATGTAATTTTATCGCCTTGATTTCGACTTATTTTCTTATTATAAAAATTCGACGGAGTCGTTCTAACAATCCATTACCTATAGATTAGTCGTATATAAATGTATTATTGCAAGGTAGATGTGTACCTTCAAATGAGCATTTGTCAGGTTCACATTAAATTAGTCGCTATTGGATGTGATACGCATGAAAAGCATTTTTATCAGGATGCTGAATGATTCAATTGTCTTTGAAACAATATTTACATGAATATTGCTTTTAGACAGTGACTTATAAACGACTGTTGATATGAAATAAAATTAATCCTTTGAATTACTGCATTTTTCATTTAGAATTTTAAAGAAAAATTATGCAGAAAAATTGGTACTTGATTTATATAAAGCAGAACACGGAAAAAAAAATTGTTGCTTTATTGAAAAAAAATCAAATTGAAAGCTTTTGCCCGGTCAATTGCCGGCAAATAAAGCGGTCGGACACAACTAAATTAACCTATGAACCTTTATTCAACTCCTACCTGTTTGCTAATTTAAAGGAGAGTGATTTTTCCATAGTGGAAAGAATTAAAAATGTATTGGGTATTGTACACTGGGTGCATAAACCGGCCAAAATCAGGAGTGAGGAAATAGAAGCAATAAGAAAATTTACCCATCTTTACCGGGATATTGCATTAGAGAAATCACCTGTTAATGCAGGAGGGATTGTTAATACTGTTGATGGACCCACTTATTCTATTAATAGAAACATCGTATCTGGTAAAAGAAATTCAATAAAATTGAGTCTTCCTTCTCTTGGTTTTAGGCTGATAGCCCAATCTGAGACGGAAAATGTGCTTAGCGAAGGGTTAAATATATTTACAAATCAATTTTCAGAACAATTGTAATAAAAGGGTATAATTTTTTAATAATTTCCTGAGTCATTAACCAGGCGAGGTAATAAAATTAAAAGCAGAGAGGCTTACATCCAAAAAGATTGGTTTTTTACGCACGTCTTTAAAACGAAGTTTGAGATTATTCTTATTACCCTTTTAAAAATGGTAATTATCAATAGTGTTATTTATTGTTCTCAGCTAATTCCAGCTAGTTCCAGGCTTTTCTTTTTCAATTTCCTTAACTCCATATCTTCAATGATGGCATCCGGTGTCAGGATAATTGAAGTATTATTTTCTTTCCACCAGTCATTTTCGGCAAGGTGCTTGAAGTGTATAACGGCTATCAAATATTTTCTTCCTTCCTGGGCGTGCCATTCTTCTATCCATTCAAATTTCTCGCGGGGAATACAACTCCATTCATCAAAGCTTACATAAACTCTTATATAAAAATCGTTGGTAATTTGATTGGGGGTATGGTGGTAGAGTTTTTTATATTCGTACCGGTAATCATAGCGGAGCGCTGAAATATCGCTCAATACGGCAGATGCCGTAGGAAAACTGCCTGCACCCTTACCATAAAAAAACTGTTGATCGGCAAATGAACTTTCTATCACCACCCCATTGTATTCATTTTTTACAAATGAAAGCGGATCGTTCTGCTTCACAAATTGCGGGAAAACAAAAGCGGCAATTTTACCATTTAATAACTTTTTTGCCTGCGCCACCAGTCTTATTTCATAATTTTTTTCCCTGCCCACATTAGCATCATTTTCATTAATATTTTGAATTCCGGTGAATAAAATATCATGGGTAGAAGCAACAACTCCATATGCATGACAAAGCAGAATTACCCATTTATGAACTGCATCCCATCCTTCCACATCCAGCGTGGGATTGGCTTCGGCAAAACCTAATTGTTGCGCCTCCAGCAGTGCTGTTTTAAAGTCAAGTTTTTCTTCAAACATTTTGGTAAGAATATAATTGGTAGAACCATTTACGATAGCACGCATGGAATGTAAAAGATCATTATCATAATATTCTTCCAGGTTGCGGATAACCGGAATGGACGCGCAGGCGGAAGATTCACAAAGAAAAGGCATTCCCGTTTCCAGTTGCAATTGCAATAGTTGTGGTAAATGTTCGGCTATCATTTTTTTACTGGCGCTCACTACTGCTTTACCCGTCAACAATGCCTTTGATACAATTTGAAAAGCCGCTTCAGACTCATTGATAACTTCCACAATTACATTTATCGTTTCGTCATCTAACAGGTCATTTTTATCTGTGGTGAATAATTCGGCAGGTGCGTTTCTTTTCTTGTGGGGATCTTTAATACAGATCTTTTTAATAGTTGCATTCAATGAAGAAGTTTGATGCAATACTTTATACAGACCTTCTCCTACGACGCCAAAACCAAATAAGCCTATAGTTAATCGCTTGTGTGCTGTCATTTTTTTGCTTGATTTTTAATTCAGAATGGTTGATTTTTTTTCACTTACTAAAAAGCCTGTTACTATACCTTGAATCTGTTCGGACTCTAAAAGAAAACCATCATGCCCGTATAGTGAATTAATTGCGGCAAATTTTGCATTGGGAATATTTTCCGCAATAAATTGTTGCTCACTTAATGGAAAGAGAATATCCGTAAATATTCCTATGGCTAAAGTTTTTGCCTTAATTTTTTGTAAAGCATTTTCAATACTTGTTCTGCCACGCCCAACATTATGTGAATCCATGCCTTTACTTAGAAAATAATAACTAAAAGCATTAAATCTTCTCGCTAATTTTTCTCCCTGGTATTTTTGATACGATTCACTTTTATAATGATCAATTTTTTCTAGTTGATGCTCACCCTGACTTGCATGATAAGTTTCATAATGCCTGTAGGAAATTAATGCAATGCTCCTGGCCGCTTTCATGCCTTCTATACCGGCCCCTGGGTTTTTCTCTTTCCAGGTTGCGTCCGCTTCAATGCACATTCTTTGTGATGCATTAAAAGCGATGCCCCATGAGGAGTGCTTCGCATTGGTTGCTACGGGGAAGATATACTCAAACAACCCCGGCTCTTCAACAGCCCATTCTAATAATTGTTGCCCACCCATAGAGCCACCAATTCCTATTTTTATTTTCTTTATGCCGAGGTAATTTTTTAAAGGCTGATAGCTTCTAATCATGTCACGGGGCGTAAAAAAAGGAAAATCATGATAATACAGTTCTCCTGTTCCGGGATCTTTATCAAATGGACCCAGGCTTCCATAACAACTCCCGGGCATATTTACGCAAATAATAAAGTATTGTTGCGGGTCAAATAATTTTCCTTCTCCCACGAGGCCTGGCCACCATTCAGCCGGTTCACTGTTTGCGGTAAGCGCATGAAATATCCATACTACATTATCACATTCGTCGTTAATGTCGCCGTACGTTGTATACCCCAAATGATAACCCGGTAATATAATTCCTGATTCAAGGGCGAAGGGCTGGTCAGAATGGTAGATGCTGTACGACAAGATTATTTGTTCAATATTTAAGAAAAAGTACAAATGTACAACATAGCCCGCCAGCAGAAATACCAACGGGAACAATGTTGTAAAATTATTATGAGTTCAAAATCTATACTACCAGTTCTCCTGAAAAAACTTTATTGAAAGCCTGTTCAATATCGGCTTTAATATCGTCTATATGTTCAATGCCTACACTGATCCGAACCTGGTTGGGAGCTACGCCTGCAGCCATTTGAGCCGCTTCATCCAATTGTTGATGGGTTGTGGAAGCAGGATGGATTGCCAGTGTCTTCGCATCACCCACATTTGCTAAATGACTTACTAATTTCAATGAATCAATAAATTTGCTGGCATTTTCCTTGCCACCTTTCACGCCAAAATTAAGAATACCACCAAATCCATTGTGCAGGTATTCGTTTGCCAAAGCATTATATGGACTGCTTTCAAGCCCGGGATATTCTACGAAATCAACTAAATCGTGCTGCTCCAGCCATTGGGCGAGAGCCAGTGCATTGTCAACATGGCGTTGCACCCTAAGCGATAAGGTTTCTAAACCTTGTAATAACAGGAATGAATTGAACGGGCTTTGAGAAGTTCCAAAATCACGAAGCCCTTCTACTCTTGCCCGGATTGCAAAAGCAATATTTGGTAAGCCAAGCGGATTTCCCTCGCCAAATACATCCCAGAATTTTAATCCGTGATACCCTTCTGAAGGTTCCGTAAATTGAGGAAATTTGCCATTGCCCCAATTATAATTTCCTCCATCTACAATTACGCCACCGATGCACGTGCCATGGCCGCCAATCCATTTAGTGGCTGATTCTACCACCACGTTTGCTCCGTGTTCCAGTGGCCGGAATAAATAACCTGCAGTTCCGAAAGTGTTATCAACAATCAGGGGCAGATCATATTTTTTTGCCAGGTCTGCAAACTTTTTAAAGTCAGGAATATTTAACCTGGGATTGCCGATTGTTTCAAGATAAATCGCTTTTGTATTTTTATCAATATGTTTTACAAAACTTTCCACGCTATCACCATCAGCGAAACGGGCCTCAATGCCTAAGCGCTTAAACGCAACCTTAAACTGGTTGTAAGTGCCACCGTACAGGAAGGTTGTCGATACGAAATTATCTCCCGCCTGCATAATATTGTTGAGTGCCAGGAACTGCGCTGCCTGCCCTGAAGCAGTTGCCAAAGCGGCAACTCCTCCTTCGAGTGCTGCCATGCGTTGCTCAAAAACATCGGTAGTCGGGTTCATGATCCTGGTGTAAATATTTCCAAATTCCTTCAGCCCAAATAAATTGGCAGCATGCTCTGAATTATTAAAAGCATAAGAAGTTGTCTGGTAAATGGGAACTGCTCTCGATTTGGTTGTGGGATCAACTTGTTGCCCCGCATGAAGTTGCAATGTTTCAAAATGTTGAGTGCTCATAAATTTCTTTTTTTTAGATGAAAAATTATTGATGTTTTTCCCGGGTAGAAAGTAATAGTCTTAAAAGAGGTAATATAAAATATACAATGCCTTACGGCATACAACGTCCACAAATACACATAACCGTAGGTAAAAAGGATGGAAGAATTATGGTAGTGGAATATTTCATTTTAATAACTCCACAAATATAGTAGGCTTTTATTTATATTGTCAAATCTTTTTTATAACATTATTTACGAGCCGGGTAATTTAACATCTATTCTGAAACAGAATAAAATATATATTCACAATTAATTAATGATTTGGTTTCATAAAGGTTATAATGAAAGGGTTTCTTTGTGCAACCTCTCAAGGCATGAAACAAAGTTTATTGCTGATTTTTACATTTACTTTTTTTGCGGCCCATGCACAATTGACTCCAAAAACTCAAAATATTTTTATAGTTACCATTGATGGCATCAGGTGGCAGGAAATTTTCAAGGGTGCCGACCCGGATATCATCAACGATGACAGGTATACCTCCAATATTGATTTAGCAAAACTGATGTATTTGGATTCATCTGAGGACCTGAGCCGTAAAAAATTACTCCCGTTTTTCTGGGATGTAATTCAACAAAAAGGCCGGTTGTATGGAAACAGGCTGTATGGAAATAAAGTTAATGTCAGCAATAGCTATAAATTTTCATATCCTGGCTATAACGAAATTTTTACAGGATATCCTGATCTGTATGTGAGCTCTAATGGGCCCAAAGAAAATCTGAACACGAATGTCCTGGAGTATCTTAACTCATTTGATGAATTTAGAAACAGGGT
>JBDTOV010000132.1:0-14719 GCA_039933035.1 Ginsengibacter sp.
CTTTTGTAAAACAAACATTGGATGAATATGATTTGTCAACTGATATTAAAATAATCGCAGCCGGTAAAATTATTACCGCATTCGACATACTTAAAGCATTGTCGCTTGGCGCATCTGCGTGTTATAGTGCAAGAGGGATGATGTTTGCATTAGGATGCATACAGGCGCTGATATGTGACACAGATAGATGCCCGGTGGGTGTGACCACACAGAACCCAGCATTATATAAAGGTTTAGACCCGGCAGATAAAGGCGCGCGTGTTTTCAATTTTCATTCAAATACAATTAAAGCAACTAAAGAAATGATGGAAGCTTGTGGCTTTCCGAACATTGAAGAGATTCATGCCGCAAAATTTTTCAGAAGAATAGATGCACAGACAACCAAAAGCTTTGAAGAAATATATTTTAAAAAAATACACCAGTTCAAACAACAACAAAATTTTCAACCACAATTAAATTAAGAAATATGAAAAAGATAAAAAACAATCTGATAATAAGAAAAGATGATTATTCACTGCTAAACTCCTACCTGAACAACGCCAGGATGCAGTCAACCTATAACAGGCGTGACGCCGAAGAGCTGCAGGCGGAATTAAAAAAAGCGAAACTTGTAAGCAGTGATGATTTTCCCGGTGATGTGGTAGGCTTGAATTCCAAAGTGCGGATAAAAGCAGACGGAAAAAATGAAGCGATGGAGTTGGTAATTGTTACACCCGATAAAGCCAATATTAAAGAGAAAAAGATTTCGATAATGGCCCCGATAGGAACTGCGTTAATTGGTTTTCGCCAGGGTCAAAAAGTGAAATGGAAAGTGCCTTCCGGTAATAAAACATTTACAATACTGGAAGTGATGAATGCTTAGGAAAAAGCGTTTACGTAGTTTAAAACTAAGTCACATTTAGTATCCCCGACTTCAAATCAGTAATTAAATCATCAGCATCTTCAATGCCAACAGAAAGCCTTAGTAAATTATCCTGTATGCCAAGGCTATGGCGTTGTTCAGAAGATAGGTTTCTATGCGAAGTTGTTACGGGAGAACAAATAAGGCTCTCCACTCCCCCAAGGCTTAGAGCAGGCTGAATAATGAAAAGGCTTTTTAAGAACACAATTAATTGCCCCGGGCTTACATCTAATTCAAAAGATAACATCCCTCCGAATCCCAGCATTTGTTGAGTTGCAATTTGATGATCACGATGTGATGAAAGCCCGGGATAATAAACCTTTTTAACTACCGGATCCTTTTCCAAATATTCGGCAACCTTCAATGCATTTTTATTTTGTTTCCGGACTCTTAATGATAATGTTTTCAAGCTTCTTTCTGCCAGGTAACATTGAAAAGGTGATAATGATCCTCCGTAGATTTTTGCGGTTGAAAAAATAAGTTCTTTATGTTTTATGTTATTCGAAATTAATGCACCGAAGGGAAGATCATTATGACCACCCAGATATTTCGTGCCGCTATGAACTGATATATCAATACCATGAGCAAGCGGCAATTGATTCACCGGTGACGCAAAAGTATTATCCACAATAGTTACCAACCCATGTTCTTTTGCAAAAGACGCAATCGTTTTAAGAGGGAAAATATTTAAAAGCGGATTTGACGGGGTTTCTATGTAAACCACTTTGGTATTCCCTCTTAACACAGATTGAAAACTTTCCAATGTGTTATCTGCATAGCTAAAAGAAATACCTCTCTTCGGAAGTTCCTCTTCGGCAAACTTCCACGTGCCACCATAAAGATCTTTTGAAAATATGATGTGATCATTATGCTGACAAAATGACAATATAGAAGTGGTAATCGCCGCCATGCCTGAACTAAAAACCATACCCCAATTACCCTGTTCCAGGTTGGCCATAATTTGCCCTAATCTTTTTTGATTATAGGTAGAATAAAAACCGGGGTATTGCAATTCTCCATCCATATAATTATAGGCGGCAGAAGGAAAGATGGCCGTTGCAATGGAACCTCTCAGTTTATCCTCATCGCTGATGGGATGTACACACAATGTATCCGGACTTTTCATTTTTTTTATTATTAGTCGTCAGTTCTTATTGAATACTTACATAATATAAACATGAACGATTCTTAAAATTGCTTAATTTTTATAAGAAAATACATTTAACTCCAGCTTACAATAAATTTAATTTATTTAATGAAGTGTAACGGGAATAAATTTTAATTTTTTATTGACTTTAGGAAACTTAACAGTCTTTTAGTAACATTTACAAGTTTATAAAACATCATTGGGCAAAAAAAAGAATTTATCAGGTGATCAAATATCCTAATCCATCAAATATGCTAATCCAATATGAACCGGTTCACAAAAGTCCAATACTCTTTTTTTCCTGAACAGATCCCAAATAATGTCGCGGGCTTTTTTATAGTCATCATGGATGGGACATGGATGGCTGGAGGAACATTTACTTAAACCCAATCCACAACTTTTAAAAACTTGTTTACCATCAATGGCTTCAACTATATTAATAATGGGTTGCTTTTGTTGTTCTTTGGATATATAAAATCCGCCCGACGGACCTTTCACGCTGTTAATTACACTTTGTTTTACCAGGATTTGTAATATTTTTCCAACCGTGTGTTCACTGGCATTTATAAACTCCGAAATCTCTCTTATGCCCGCATTTTCTTCTGTTTCAAATTTTGAACCAAGATATATTACAGCTTTTATTGCAGTCTTGCAGGTTTTACTCAACATAATTAACTGTTTAAAAATTCGCGTCCTGTAGCACTTATCTTTTGCGAATTCCAGGGCGGCTCAAAAATAACATTTACATTGATTTCATCATCAGGAAAAGCTTGTTCCAGTACATTGTTTACACTGTTTGAAATAGATTCGCCCATCGGGCAAAATTGTGTAGTAAGCGTCATGGTGCAATAAATTTTTTTATTAGCATCATCAAAATCAACCTGGTAAATCAGTCCAAGGTCAACAACGTTTAACCCTATTTCGGGATCTTCCACTTCCTTCAAAGCGACTATCGCATCAATAAGTTTGTCCTCATTATTTGTAATTATTATCATGATTTTCCCGGCTTATGTACGATCATTTTTACAACATTTCCATTATATAAAATAGCGGCGGCAAATAAAAGCACGGCTGCGAATTGCATCAACAAAACATTACGGATAAGAATACCCAAAATAAATAAAACAAAACCCGAAAGATATGCAAGCGCCATCAACTTAAAAATGTCATGATTAAAAAGTTCTTTTGGGTTGGGGGTTTTACCCAATCCGGCGCTGCCATGATACGCCCTGTTCCAAAGTATAAACGGCAACGTTTTAAAAGTCATTCCAAAAATGATGGTCGTAATCCATCCAAAGAAAATGGAGAATCCATACGTTAGCACAAGCGAGCTATTATTAACTGAAAATAGCAATATTGAAATGATGATACATAAAATAATCAAAGGCAGCAGCAGCATGAAAACCGACAGTAACGATACTTTAAGGGGGCCATCTACTTTTTTACGCAGCCTGTTCTTGTAAGCGTAATAGCAAAACCATGCAAACATAAAAACAGCAACTAAGATGGCAGCCAAAGGAATAAGATACAACCAATTTAAATTTACATAAAGGAAGCAAATAATAAACCCAATCAATGCGAAATTTATTAAATAATAGATGCGCCACAATAATTTTCTGTTGTCATATTTTGAAATAAGAAACATCGGGATTAAGCGGGAACCAACGCCAATTACCAGCAGTAAAAACCAACCAATAATTCCGAGATGCGCATGCAAAGGCAGGTAAGTCAAAGAATCCTTCGATAAAATATTGTAGGTAAAATTATAGATGAGAAAAAGCCCCACCAAAGTTGTGATGAACAGCCAGAGTGCCGCAGTAAAAGCAAATACTGCGTGTACATTTTCCTTTTTACTTTTCAACATGCTAGCTGCAATGTTTACGAGGTAAAATAATATGGCAGCATTAATTAAAATAGCGCCTGCCTGCGTAACCAATCCAAAATAAAAATTATAAAAACCCACAATCAAAAGCGGGATGCCAACCGCGGCAGTTATAAACGAAAGATAGCCCAGTGCATTACTATACAATTTTCCCTCGATAAGCACGGGTATTAATTGGTGGCTGGCACCGAGTATTACCATGGTGCCCCAGCCAAGTGCCATAACGTGAGTTATGGCGAGTGTTTGCGGATGAAAGTAATGTTGCGTAAACGCTGATGAAGAAAAAAATAATAGAATGGTTGCCGATAGAAATGATAACGCTGCATATACATAAAACGGCACGACTACTTGCCACGATGTATTTTTCACCAGGCCTGTATTGGATGAAACCGTCAACATATCAGTCCTTAAAAATTAAAAGATGTACCAGGCCATCGCTGACTTCTTTTATCCTGTAATCAAATTTTCTTTCTTTTAATTCAGGTAATAAAAATACCGGTATCCTCTTGTGATATACAAATAATGCGGTTTCAGACGGTAAGTGATCAAGTGCATCAAGTATGGTTAACATCGGCTTCGGCATTTCAAGGTTACGTACATCAATAGTTTGCATTTTATCCGAAAACTTTTGCATGCAATGATCCCAATCTGTAGTATGCGTTGTTTCATCCAAAGAAATTTCCGCACCCTCTTTTTTATAGAAATAAGTTTCTGTTAGCTGGTCATTTATCATGTCTGAATAATAATCGAAGCCCTGCTTTTTCAGCAATAAAATCAATGGTGTAGGCTCAAAGCTATTGATGATTTTAAGAACGCCGTGGTCTGGCAGCGCTTTCACTTTCTCAGTAATTAATCGCAACGGATCGTTACCGGCATCTATTATCGGGCGTACATCCAACTCAATTACATCTTCCGGTTTTATGGCCGTAAAAAAAGCAGGTAAGGGTGGCCTTTCATCAGTTTTATCGGCTTCGGAATCTTGATCAATTACAAAACCCAACGGCACTAATTTTGCATAAAATTCTTCAGGCTTGTTACCGCTAATCTTACACGCCATCGCAATACTTGTGCGGGCAGCCATTAATTTCCTTAACAGCGGATTACGCAATTTTTCAAACTTGGGGTTGATGCTTATAATAGCCTCCAAAGCTCCGGGGCTTTGCTTTAAAAGTGTGACAATTTTTGTGTTAGTATTTACAATCATGTTCATTCAAAATATTGATGGTATTTATCTATGCGGTTGTCCACTGAATCAAAAATTTTTCTTGCAGCGGCGGTATCGGTTATATTTTTTAGCTGATCGGTTTGGCTCAAAATCGGGCTAAGCCATTTATGCAAAGCTTCATGATCGGCACCTTTCATTGTACACTCTTGTATCATCGTGTCCGCATCATTTGCCAAATCGCTGCCTAACAACTGGTAGGTTGCCAGCGATGGGAAAGGTTTTACCCGGAACATATCTGCTGTGTTTTTCAGGCGTATCACATTATGACTGGTTATAGAGTCTGCCTTCCATTTTGCGCCGTTGTTAAGCGTTAGTGATGTATCTGTCATTGATGAGTGCTCTTCATTGCTTTGCAATTCTGTATCAGTGCTTTGATTACAGCCGAACAAGATAATAGCACATAAAAAAATTAAGACGTTTACTTTCATAATATTTAAATTTCTAAACGATTTAAAACAATATATTTAGGTTGAATAGTCGCAAGCATAATACATCAGGCAAACCCGGCTCGCCCACTTCACGTCTTTGCGAGCCGCCAGAATAATGTAACAATTCTAATAAAACTTGCGGCGGTGTTCCAATCTCCCTGGAATAGCAGTATTGCTACCCAAGGAAGATTGCAACAAAGTTTTCTGAAACATCTTTTCAACTACAAACTCTCTGCTCGAAAATTTCTCGCAAAGACGCCTCGGTTTGTGTTTGTCATTTGCGAGCGTCTCGTGTTGCGTTCTAAGCAACTATTCAACTTATTTCTCAGCTTTTATTCTTTTTCCAAATCAAGCGCTTTTGGAAAAAGTATATTATTTTCCAAGTGCACATGAAGGTGTAAATCATTCTCAAATTCATCCAGCGTTTTAAACCAAAAAGCATAGCTGGCACAGGCATCTTCCGGCAATGAATAATTATGGCTGAGCTTCCTTATTTCATCCATTTTATTTCCTACAGACTCATGTTCATGCTCCATCATATCTATGGGAGATTGTATACTTTTAAAATTTGCATTCTGCAAGGGCGTGCCATCTTTTTTTGCTGCTACGAGGCTTTTTATATATGGAAATAAAACAGTCTCCTCCTTCACCATGTGGGATGCCAGTTCATCACATACTTCATCAGTCAAACGATTCATTTTATGCAATTCAGGATGCATGTGCCCATGAACACTTGCTACTTTGGCCCCATAAGTTTTTAAATCCGGTATAGTTTTCCTGACATAACTATGATGCGTATTCAAAATATAATCTGTAAGAAAGTCCAGACCCCACTCATTGTATGGCAAAGGGCGTGATTGAGTAATATCTTTATCCGCCTTTTGTAATTCCTGTTCTACCTTCGTTACGTCAAGCCCTTTTTCGGCACAGGCTTCTTTTACCGTTTTCTTTCCACCGCAACAAAAATCAAGGCCGTATTTTTTAAATACTTCTGCTTTGCGCAGGTCTTTTGCAGCAATCTCACCAAGGGTTTCATCACCCTGACCGGATAGTTTTTTTGAAATTTTTACTCTCCATAACTGCGGCCCCTCTTCCAAATATTCCCACGTAAAAATATTTCCTCTTTCACCTAAAAGTTGGTAATACAGGGGCTTGGGGTCATGGTCGTTGTGGATGGTTAAACTTTCACCTGCATTTAATTCATCAAACTTTACAAAAATGGTTGGATGCTTTAATTTAGGCTCGATTAACGTAACATTCAAAATATTTTCTTTTTCAGCATTGTGTATGGTTATAGTATCAGCAACGGCAACTTTGTTTTTAGTAATTTTTATTCTAAACAACTCAGGTCCTTTCTCGAGATACTCCCAGGTAAAAATATTTCCTCTCGTATTTTCTAATTGAAATCGGAGAGGCATAGGATCATGGTCATTATGCAGGACTATGAATTCGCCGGGATTTAATTCATCAAACCGTGAAAAAATAGTGGCATGCTTTACTCCCGGATCCAATAAGGTAGCATCGAGGATATTTTCATTAATTATTCCAGATTTAATATTTTTAGTTATTCTAACCCTCCATAATTCCGGCCCATTTTCTATATACTCCCATGAAAATATTTCTCCTCTTTCTGCGGCCAGTTCGTAATACAAGGGCTTAGGGTCATGGTCGTTGAGTAAAACCAAACTCTCACCCGAAATCAATTCATCAAAGCGTTCAAAAATGGTTGGATGCTTAAGCCTTGGTTCTATTAAGATTACATTTAAGATATTTTCCTGTTCCAATAAGGTTTCCATATTAATATTATTTAGAAGTTAATTGAATGCAAAGGTATGCATTTATAAATAATAAAAGTATTAAAGTACTTTTATTATTAAATTACTTTTTTAATTTTCCTTGCTGTATGGATAACATATCCGGTATCCGATAATCTCAAAAAATGAGATTCATTTTTAAAATGAATAGCCTGGTTCCGCATTTCATTTTTATAAAAAAATGCTTATTTCTTTTGAAGCATCAAGGTACTCATGCAGCGTATATCATCCACATTTACTGTTTTGAGTGGCTCTGAAAAAGACAAATTAAATTGCTCGATGCATTCTGCCAGTAAGGGTTTTGTTAATAAAAACCTCATGGAGCCATCCGGTATCAGGTGATTCCCGTTAGGCAATAATTTCACTTTGTCTTCAATACCTATGTCCGATGTCATACGGATAAATAAAGTGCCGCCAGGTTTTAATACACGAAGCATCTCTCCTATCATCTCTTTAAAATGTTCGGCGTTTGCAGCAAAATGCAATACTGCACTGCTGATCACATGATCAAAAAAATTATCAGGAAACGGCAACTTTTCAATCAGCGCAATCTGTAGATTTTCTGAAGGTAAAGTTGGGTATTCATTTTTGAGATTTACGATGGCTGCCTCACTCGAGTCTATCCCATATATATCAAAGTTATTTTGAACAAACCAATGCATATTCCTTCCACCTCCGCATCCCGCTTCCAGTATTTTATCACCCTCCACATATCTTCCTTTCATGATCTGGTCAATAAGATAAATATCAGTGCGGCCGAGCAAAGCTGTGATTGAATTGTTATTGGCGTTATTCAAAATATTTTAATTTTTAAAAAGTTAGCAAATTATATAGAGGAATAAACAAGCCTTAAGATTTAAATTATTTCGGAAATCGAAATTGGCTGTGACACCTGATGATCCAACAATCAGAAAGTAAAGTTACCTCTCTTTTTTCTTTAAAACCTCATTACAATCAATATAAAAAATGATAAAAATCATGGAAATGTTAGTAGCGCTTTATCATTGGAGAATGGAAAGGGATTTTCATCAAAACAAAAGAATAGTCTTTATTCAGGGAACAAAAAATGGATGCTCTTTAAATCTTCCTTTTGGGTATTTTATTAGTTCATCATCAGTTAGAGAGTCGAACAATTTCATCAAAATCATAACCCGCTTTCTCCAATGCCCGCCTGGCTGATTCTAATGCAATGGGTGCCGGATTAGGAGGATGAACAGGAACTTCTTCTGTATCTGCGAGCTGGCGTAAAAGTTCCTGCGTTTGACCCTGTGTCAATGCCTCACAAACATCGTACAATCCTCCCGGCTCCTCTTCAGCCATATCGTGTTTTTCTAAAATATACCTTATCACTTTTATCAGAGACAAGTAGGTATAGGCTCCATTAAAGCAGTTAGTGCTCCATGGTCGGGCCGATACCTTGGAATGAGTTGATGCATCATTGCATGATTCGCTTTTTTTGCCGCCGGAAAGAGGGTTTTCTCTTCCATTTTAATGTGCCGCAATAACCGGGTTCGAAATTGATGATAATAATTCATTTCAATTTCGCCCGGTTGCTCAGTCGCCTTATTCAACAACTTATCAATGCGGTGATGATCTTCGGTGAAAAATTGATGCAAGGGTTTGTTCATAGATTTCCTGAATTTAAGCCACTAATGTAACTTCCGGGTTAAACAATAATTTTTCCATGACAAATTTAGATTTTTTGTAGATAAACCTTTTGCACGGCCTAAAAGAAACCTGTCCGCCTTTCCAATACGCAAACCAAGTGCTGAATTGATTCCTTCAGGGATATACAATGGCTCAGATCAATAACATGTAAGTTGTGTAACATTATTCAATACAGATATAGGTTCATAAGTTGCGCTAACAGGCACAGTTACAGTAAACCTGGTAGCTGAAGTGGATGTTAACGTTGCCTGAACTGCGCCAAAATGTAAGATGTTATTAGTTTGAACAGGATTAAAGTTTGTAACTGTTATAATTACCATAGTGCCCACCGCACTGCTGGAAGGAGTTAAAGAACTTATAGTTGGCTGTGCTGTTGCCCTGATCGTAACAAAGAAAAAAATAGATTTATTGTTTTACAAACTGCAAGTAGATATGTAGACATGTGTTTAGGTTTTATATGATCCGGTTCAATAATTAAATGACTAAAAAAAAGTATTAAAGAGAATTACACCAAGTGTATTTAATGATGGTAATATTTCAGGCCGCAATATCTTTTTAATCAATCCCAAAAGCAAAAATTGTGATGCCACCATCCATACTTCCCATACTTTGATTTATTGTAAATGCATACTCTCCTTTTTCCAAAGGTTTATCAACTACCAATTCCCAATAGCCCTCTTTAATTTTCTGCACACTGAAAGTATATTTATCGCTCGGCTTTGCTTTTTTACTGGCAAATGGAATAGCGCCGCCACTTTTTTGTATTAATATTTTTCTTTCATCTTTTTCATTTTCAACTTTATATAATGTGATTAAACTTGAAGGATCATTCGTACTGGCGGACATTCCTGCAACCTTAGCAGGATCAACGCCATGGGCTCTCATAATTGAATCTGTTTGCAGTGAAGAGGAACGTGCAGTGCTTAAGGTAGTATAAATAAATACAAGGTTTCCGGGGAGTAGGCGGACCGGTGATTTTATACCTTCTATAACATAACCATATTCAAAACCACCAAAGCCGCCGAACTTTGTTTTTGTTTCCACTTTGGAACTCGTTTTTTCTAATCTAACGGATGTAGTAGAATTGTTTTTCTTCAGGAAAGACACTTCTTTGCTGAATGCAGGTTCAGGGTAAACCTGTGCATGTATCACAAATTCGAAGCATAAAAAATAAATTACTGCAAGGATACATTTTTTCATTGCTCTGGTTTTTTTGATTGAGAAGGTCTTTTACCAAACCGCCAGCCAACGAATATTTGAAATACATTATTTTTTACATTCACTTTTGGAATAAAAGAAGGTGGCGTACCGGATGAATAATTAGCTGAGTCCTGGAATACATTACCCAGGCTGATATTAACTCTTGCGCCAATTAGCAATCCACTTACGGGATGTATTTCAATACCGCCACCATACCCGTAATCAAACTTGTTATAAAAATCCAGGGCCTTGCTACCACTACTTGCTGCCTGCCCGGAACTACTGTCCACTTTTGCGTTAATTAAATAAGCCATTTGCCCGCCCAATTGAATTTGCAAATATTTTGTAATATTCAAAACCATGTATTGTGGTATTATAATATAATCGAGATTCACATTACCTGTATTCGTATTTGTTTTGTAATTATAACCCTGGCGTGAAAATAAAAGTTCTGTCCTCGAACCGATAATACCCTTGGAAGAAGGCGCCAAAAAAAGCCCGGCATGAAATCCAGACCTGCTGCTGTTGTTAATAGATGAAGCCTTGGTAACATTAGCAAAGTTGAGCCATGCTTTAATTCCGAATTGTGCAAACGTAATGCAGGGCGTAATTGCCAAAAGGCAAAAGATTATTTTTTTCATTTTGTTTTTTTTAAGATTTTAATATTTAGGATGCGGACAATTGAACAAAAAATTACTGATGGCGTCATTCATCTTTTATTTGTTTTACTGTTACTTTATAATACCCGCCCGGAACTTTAGTTTCCTCGATAACCTGCTCTCCTTCTTTGGCTAAAAATTTTATATAGAGTGGCATCGCAGGTGATTGAGCCACTTTTGCAGTAGCCATTTCAGAGGTTGATGAAAAGTTTGGACAAATAACTCTGAATGTTGAATAACTCATAGGTGCTGGTGTAAATGAAATTTCCACTATAGGGTAATTTGGTGGTTGTGCTGGTGTTACAATAATTTGTCTTACACCCGTAATATGTATATGCCCATGATTGGCACCCGGATTTATCAATACATATTTGCATTTGCTAACAATAAGAACGTCTGTGTTATTGTTTATCTTCTCTATCATTTTAGCGTTCTTCCCATTCAATTCCACAACAAAGCTCCCCACATCGGAATATGTATAAGCCGGGCCCTGTTGCTTGCTTTCAATTTTAACTTCATAAGCATTATCATAAATAAGGAGATTACTAAATAGTCTCAGGTCTTTAAAAACAACACCATCAAATTTGAGAGGAAGACCAATTAAGTTTGCCGTAACTGACACAGGATTTTGATTGGGTATAACAGAGGACGCTGTATAATATGCACCAAGCATACGGCCATTGATTGTTCCAAAAGTTGAATTGCCACCTGCTATATTATTTACTTTCCAGACTACTTTTTTAGGACTTCTTTCTAAAGGTGCAAGATCATCATCGTTATCATTTGGAGTGGGAACTACGCCGGTAACTTCCAATGGTTTTGTATTTCCAACTTTAACTCTTGAATAGGAAGGTTCTATTTTAATTGCAGAAAAATTTGACCAGTCACTAAAGTGATTGATGTCACCTCTAACGGTTTTTGCCACAGTATCCAATATAATTTTTTTCAGGCCAAGCCATTGCCCTTTATTATCCTGCATAGCAATACCCATTAGTAATTGCATACTATCAATAAATTCTTCACTATCATAATGAAAGATAATTTGTACAGGGCTTTTAAATTTTGTACCCGATGGTTCAAAGCGATAGGCTTTGCCATTACCATTGGTCATTAAATTAACAATGGGTTGAATGCTGAGGTTGAACTCTGTTTTTTTAACGAATGCACCGGCTGGAATAACCAGTTCTACTTTTCCATCAGACGATAGTAAGCTGCCACCATCTTTATTTATTTTAATTTCTGTTTTCACGCCATCAGGTGCGCCCACAGCTGAAATTACAGGGGCAGTTGAAGTATCTAACAAGGCATCATTTTGTGCCGATATATTTACAGCGACAAACAACAAAGTAAAGGCGATTGTTTTTTTCATACAATTTTTTTTAATTAAAATGAATGCTGCACAAAGCCTGTTTCTTCAACGGGAGGTGGATTAAGACATGTTATTGTTTAATGAATTTCTTTACCGTTGTGTTCTCATCTGTTTTCAATACCAGATAATAAATCCCATTTGACAAAACGGATACATCAATTGTTTGACGGAAGCCATACGATAAAATGCTTTGCTGTTTCAGTATTCTACCAGTTTCATCCTGTACCTGCCATACTCTATTTTTATTTGTGGAAGCTGTTAGCTGCATCTGTAAAACATTATGTACCGGGTTGGGATAAATAGTAAACGAATTGATGTTTGTTGAAGTAAGTAACACCTGCACAATAGAACTGTATGTAAACTTTCCATCCAAATCGGTTTGCCTTAACCGGTAGTATGATTTACCGGGCACGGATGTATTATCAACAGCCTGGTAATGGATGGGAAGGCTGCTGTTGATGGCCCCTTTTACAATAGCAACCGTTTCAAAACTGAGCCCGTTTGGTGATCGTTCTACGGTAAAATAATTGTTGTTGATTTCGGTGGCAGTGGTCCAGGAAATAGCAACCATGTTATTATCATTTACTTTTGCGGTAAAGTTCAGTAGTTGTATAGGTAATACACTGCCAACAAGTTTAAGCACAAAAGCATCGTCAGCACCGGGAGAAACCAGGTTATATTCGGTGAGGGCGGGATCGAAATCGGCTGTGCCGGCAAAACTACCCGTTATATACACTTGCTGGCCTGCATCAACGTCAATTGAATTGCCATAATCAAGGCTTAAACCTCCCATTGTTTCTGCCCATACAAAATTGCCGGCTGCATCTAATTTTGAAACAAAAATATCTGCATCACCGCTGGCATTACCACCGGTAGTGGTCAGGTTATATACGCCCGGGCCAGGGTCAAAGTCAGCCCTGCCGGTATAATAGCCTGTTGTATAAACATTTTCTGCAGCATCAACTGCTATAGCGTATGCTACCTCAGTATATGCACCACCCATTTGTTTTGCCCACGCAAAATTGCCATCGGTATCTAATTTCGAAATAAAAATATCAAGAGCTCCCAAGTTACCAGCTGCGGTCATATTGTAAACACCCGGACCCGGATCAAAGTCAACCGTGCCCGGGAAAGAACCAGTTGTATACACATTACCGGCAGCATCCACAGCAATTCCATAGCTCATATCCCAAAGACTTGAACCTATAATATGCGGGCTGCCTATTCGCTTTGCCCAGACGAAATTGCCGGATGCATCCAGCTTGCAAATAAAAATATCGTAGTTGTTATCTTCCGGCGGAGTAAGATTATATATTGCCGGGCCCGGATCAAAATCGGTAGTGCTATAAAAAACTCCCGTTGTGTAAACATTTCCACTGACGTCTATTGCTATAGAAACAGCTACAACATTAGACAGGCCGGTAAATTGTTTTGCCCACACAAAATTGCCACCAGCATCTAATTTGGAAACAAAGCCGCTCTGGCCAAATGGGTCATAAGAAGTCAGGTTATAAACGCCTGCACCCGGATCAAAATCTGCAGTGCCAACAAAAACACCTGTTGTATATACATTTCCGGCACCGTCAACAGCTATGGATCGTGCAAGATCACTGTTTGAACCTGGATTAGAAGGGCCACCCATTTGCGCAGCCCAAATAAAATCACCTGCGGTATTTAATTTTACAATAAAAATATCGGAACTGCCGAAAGAGGTAAAACTATACACGGGAGCACCGGGATCAAAATCTGCGGTGCCTTCAAAATCACCTGTTACATATACATTGCCTGTGGCATCTACAGCAATAGCTGTTGGGTAGTCAACATCAGTTCCACCCAATTGTTTTGCCCATAGAAAATTACCTGAATCGTCAAGTTTAGAAACATAAATATCGTAACAGCACGCAGAGAAGGAAGTCAGATTATACGTTCCTGCACCGGGATCAAAATCTTCGGTACCGCGGAATTCACCCAGTGTATAAACATTTCCACTGGCATCCACAGCAATTGAATGTCCATGCTCATAATCGGGTCCTCCCAACCGCTTCGCCCAGCCCAGATTTTGGGAATAACCCTGTTTACACAATGCGACGGTAAATAAAAATAGTAATAACAACGCCATTGTCATTTTACGGGACGGCGATCCTATAAAACCAAACCACAGGGTATTCAGTGTATATTTTTTTTTCATGATCATCTTTTTTCTATAAAGAATCACCAAATGTAAATAAGTCAAAAACTTTACGGCTCACCCGAAACAGTGATTCGTGGCGAATTCTGTCAGAATCACCCGAAACTGGTATTTTAAAAGGCCAGTTGAATTTTACCGGAAGTAAGTTTTAATTTGTGCAATGCAAAGGATGATTTTTATATTTATTCTATTACTGCCTGCACTCATTATTCAGGCGCAGCAAAATAACAGGGATAGT
>JBDTOV010000133.1:0-14674 GCA_039933035.1 Ginsengibacter sp.
ATCATGTGCCATGTGAAGCCTCATTCCCTCATCCATTTCTTTCCTTGCTGAAAAACTCCCCGATCAATTCATACGAATGCATCCTGGCAGCATTATCATAAATATAAGAAGCAACCATAATTTCGTCAACCTGCGTATCATCCAGGAAAGATTGTAAGCCCTTCTTTACTGTTGCGGCGCTTCCGATAAATGTATATTTCATCATTTGTAAAACCGGGGCTTTTTCATATTCATCCCAATCATGTAAAAAATTTTTTACAGGCTTTTGCAAAGGTTTTCTCTGGTTGGTAACAATGCCGGAAGCCAGTTGATAAAATGAGCTCGCCAGGTAATTTGCTTCTTCATCCGTATCGGCAGCAATCACATTGATGCATGCCATGGAGTAAGGTTGCTGCAGTTGATCGGAGGGCGTAAAGCGCTGGCGATACAATTGTAATGCATCATGCAAATACGTCGGTGCAAAGTGACTGGCAAACGCGAATGGTAGCCCAAGCGCTGCTGCCAACTGTGCGCTGTATGTACTGGAACCTAACAGCCATAAAGGCACTTGTGTTCCCTCACCGGGAATAGCCCGAACCGTCGGTTTGCCATTATGCGGCGCCAGGTAATTTTTCAGTTCGATTACGTCCCGCGGAAAGTCATCAACGGTACCATTTAAATTTCTGCGTAAAGCGTGAGAGGTAATTTGATCTGTGCCGGGAGCTCGGCCCAGGCCCAGGTCAATACGTCCCGGATATAATGATTCCAGCGTACCAAATTGTTCTGCGATAATCAATGGTGCATGGTTGGGAAGCATTACGCCACCTGAGCCCACCCTTATTGTAGTGGTGTTTCCCGCTATATAACCGATCAACACAGAAGTGGCCGAACTGGCAATGTTGGGCATATTGTGATGTTCAGCAAACCAATAGCGGTTAAAGCCCAGTTTTTCCGTAAGCCTTGCTACCTGCAAACTTTTCCGGAAAGAATCTGCAGGCGTATCGCCATCAATAATCGTTGCGAGGTCAAGCACACTTACGGGTATATCACTTAAATTTCTTTTCATTATGGTGTTATAGAAAATTACACCCTGCAAAAATGCTTCCTGATTTATAAGCCTGACATGCTTACAGGATATGGTGGGTTGGATAGCTACTTATGGCATGCCCTTCTTCACATGTATAGGGCAACGGAAAAATTAAATCAACGCATCACTAAATTCTTAAAAAAGACATATGGTTACCTTAACAAGATTTTATATAATTCGGTTATTCCCCATTACAATTTATACTGCAGGCTACTCCATGGTCCGCCGTTATATACTTCGGCATATCCCTTTGAAGTCAGTAAACTTTTTGCTGACGCGCTTCTCATTCCTGAGGCGCAACAAGTAATAACGGGCTTGCTTTTATCTTTCAACTTATTCAGATTATTGCCGATCTGGTCAACAGGAATATTAATGGAGCCTCTTATGTGGCCACCCGCAAATTCGCCCTTACTGCGAACATCAACAATAATAGCACCATCTTTTACCAATTGTGCATAGTCGGTTTTGGTACCTATTCCAAATAAATTTTTTATCGCGTTCATCATTTAATTTTTGCTTTTTTGAGTTATGAATTATGAAAATTTACATTCAGCAGCATTTCTTTCCTGCCGGTGGCAAAATTAAAATCCTTGCAATCGTTATTTGGTGATAAATGTTACATAGGGGTGCATTTCAATTTGTCACATCGTTGACAACCTTCAAAAAGCTTTTTAGCAGGTTGAAAGCACCTGGCTCCAGGGTTGGTAACCTTGAACCCCAAAGAGACAATTTGAAGGCACTGACCTCCGGATTCGCTCCTATTTTAAAACATAACTTTGTTTCAATCGTCTCCCTGTTTATCAGTATGTATAAAATTTTAGCATGTCATTAAAGATTACCGGAAGAAATCCCTCGGGGAAGCATTTACAATTTTTGAAGCAATCGCCCAATTATAAAAAAGAGGGTTTTGAGAATTTATCGGAAACGCCCATGATGTTGAAGGACGGCTCTTATTATGACCTGCTTAAAAAATATTTCAGGAAGAGCCCGGAAGCAAGGCCCCCTTCACGGCTTCCTTCTGTTCAAACGAATTTGAAAAATATCCAGGCAGACAAACCCGTAATTGTATGGTTCGGGCATTCTTCCTATTTTATTAAATTTCATACCAGTACCTTTTTAATTGATCCTGTATTTAGCGGTAATGCAGCACCTGTTTCCTTTATGATAAAATCTTTTGAAGGAAGTGACACGTACACGACCGATGATTTTCCCGGGATTGATTACCTCATTTTGACCCATGACCATTATGATCACCTTGATTATAAAACCGTATTGAAATTCAAACCTGCCATCAAAAATATCATTTGTTCCCTGGGCATGTCTTCACATCTTACCTATTGGGGATTTGATGAAAAGATCATTACAGAAATGGACTGGTGGCAAACAAATAAATTAGCTGAAAGAATGTTTTTAACGGCGGCTCCCGCAAGACATTTTTCAGGCCGCGGACTGAAGCGTTATAAAACCTTGTGGTCATCCTTTATTTTACAAGCGGGTTCTTACAATCTTTACCTGGGTGGCGATTCGGGCTATGATACCCACTTTAAAGAAATCGGGAATAAGTTCGGCCCTTTCGATATTGCCATGATCGAATGTGGTCAATACAACACCGCGTGGCCTTTCATACACATGATGCCGGAAGAAACCGCGCAGGCCGCCGCAGACCTGAAAGCCAAAGTATTGCTCCCGGTTCATTGGGGTAAATTTACCCTGGCACTGCATGCATGGAATGAGCCGATAAAAAGACTTTTGGAAAAGGCACGACAGTTACCTATAAAAGTAACCACCCCCATGATCGGCGAACCGGTCATTTTGGATGAGGCGTATCCTGCTGAACACTGGTGGGAACTGTAAGGTATTTCACTTCTGATGTTGCCTTTTGCCGTTATAATTTTTTACCCAATTGCCTATACGAAATGTATCTCCACTTTATCAGTATAACGTATAAGGTTATTCGCATTGTAAAGATGTCTGTGGTTATCTTGAAAAGTAGTCTTTTATACGAGATTTTATTCTTTCCGGATAATAAACAGCCGGAAATGATTATCAATCCTTTTATGAATATAGAGCCTGTTACCGGTGGCTGAAAGGGCTGGTGTTTCCACGAAACCGTTTACGACGCTTATGGGTTGTGGCATTCCCAAAAAATTTGGCTGGTATCAATTCGAGTCGTCAATGGTTGCATTTCAAAATGTCGCATTACCGAAATGGAATGGGCGGTTGAGACACCGCCCACGGCAGCCAGCCCCGGTTGGTGTCTCCACCAACCGGCGACATTTTGAAATGCACCCTTGCCAATAGTACTTCTTTTTAAAGTATTATATTGCATAACAATAGTAGCAAACTACTCTGTTTTTTAATTTTTTAAAATATATTATTATGATACTTTGGATTGTTCCCGGAATAATTGTGCTCCTTATTATCTGGATCATCGGTATGTATAACGGCCTGGTAAAAGCAAAAATAAAAGTGGACAATAGTTGGAGTGATATAAGGGTCTACCTGAAAAAACGATTTGACCTGATTCCCAATTTAGTGAACACAGTAAAGGGATATGCTACCCATGAAAGCCAGACATTTGAAAAAGTTACGGCCGCCCGCAATGCAGCAGCAGCGGTACCTCCGGGCGATGTGCAGGGAGCTGCGCAGGCCAACCAGGTATTAGGTGGCGCCCTCAGGGGCTTGCTTGCCGTTGCTGAAAGCTATCCTGAATTAAAAGCAAACCAGAATTTCCTGGAACTACAAACAGCGTTGCAGTCTATCGAAGGAGATCTTGGAAACGCACGTCGTTATTACAACGCCACCGTTAGGGACTACAACACTTCTATCCAACAATTTCCCGGGGTAATCATTGCCAACATGTCGGGTTTTAAAGCACGCGAATTCTATGAATTAGATAACCAGGAAGAAGCACAGAATGTGGAGGTAAAGTTTTAATTCATAGTAATGATTAAAAAACTTGTTGTAGTAATCTTCCCATTTTTAATTGTTGGCGCAGTACGGGCACAGGAATATTTTACCATTACACAATACGACGTTACCGTCCGGGTAAATAAAGATGCGTCACTCGACATTTCTGAAAAAATAGATGTTCATTTCACAGAACCGCGTCATGGCATCACCCGGAAAATTCCTTACAAGTACGACGTGCAGCCATTACCGGCGAATGTAGAAAAGGCCGATCGCCAGTTGGAGTCAGGGGGACAAACTATAACGATGGTTGACAATATCAAAGTGCCGGGATGGAATTTTGACGTAAGTAACGATGGTAATTATAAGTCAATAAAGATTGGCTCCGCTGATAAAACAGTAGATGGGGATCAGCAATATGTAATCACCTATCGCGTACTGAACGCAATCAACTTTTTTAAAGACCACTCGGAATTGTATCTTAATATAATTGGTGATCAATGGTCCACAACTATTTCTTCCGTAAACTTTACTATTGAATTGTACCAACCGCTTCCGGGCACGCCCGATTATTTTGTAGCGACCGGTTCCTATGGTTCTAAAGAAAATAAAACGAAAACCAAATGGGAAGGGAATAGGGTATTCTCCGGAAGCACAACGGAACCATTACATCCTAATGAAGGCGTTACTATTGGTATTGGTTTTCCAAAAGAATTTTTAAGTAAACCTGATTATTTTTTTCGTGGAATGTATTGGCTGTTATTGCCATTCATCGTTTTTGCAGGAATGTTTTATATATGGAAAAAGTGGGGCAAAGATGAAGGGTTTTCAGTGCAGACGGAATTTTATCCCCCTGAAAATGTAAGTCCCAGTGTATCCGGCTACATCATCGATGATAAGCTTGACAGGAGAGACCTTACCGCGTTAATCCCTTACTGGGGTGCGGGTGGCTGTTTGAAAATAAATGAGTTACAGGAATCGTCCTTATTCGGTTTGATAAAACATAAAGAATATGAATTTATAAAATTAAAAGATCTTCCTGGTAATGCGCTAACTTTTGAAAAAACTTTATTCAATGGCATATTTGCAAGCGGTGACAAAGTGAAACTCAGCGACCTAAAGGACGTATTGTACATAACGATGAATAAAGCGAAAGCGGAGTTGGAGGATGAGATTGATACAGATGATTTTTATATAAAATATTCAAGGGGATTGAAAGGATTTTTTGCGGTGCTCGGAATCGCAGTTTTTGCGCTTGGTATTTTTAAATTAGTCTCTGGCTGGCAGGCGACATTGTGGATGGGCACTGCATTGATGGCAAGCGGCATCATCATATTTATATTGGGTTTATTGATGGCAAAAAAAACAAAAAAAGGAACAGAATTATATAAAAAATTGTTGGGATTCAAAGAGTTTATACGATCAGTAGAGAAAGACCGGTTACAGGAATTCTTAAAACAGGATCAAAATTATTTTGACAAAGTATTGCCGTATGCCATCGTTTTTGATATAGCCGATACCTGGAAAGATAAGCTCAAAGGGCTTGATATACCGCCTCCAAACTGGTATTCCGGAAATTATGCCGGTAATTTCAGCATGCTTATGTTTATGAACAGCCTCGACAGATCCATGAACGCCATGACCGAAACTTTCTACAGCGCACCACGGAGCAGCGGCAGCAGTGGCGGTAGTTTCAGCGGTGGCGGTGGTTTTTCGGGTGGAGGTTTTGGCGGTGGTGGCGGAAGCAGTTGGTAATTATTAATTTTTGAGTCACTTTGCGTGCATTCCAGATTGGTGCCAGGTTGCCAACCTTCAATAAGTTTGTTGGTAGGCTGAAAGCACCTATCTCCAAGGTTGGCAACCTTGAACCCAAAGCGGCAAATTGAAATGCGCTCGTCAATTTTTATTTTTCAATATTGTATGGTTATTTTGTACAATGGTTAGAATTTTAGTAGCCCTTATTATTCTATTATCTTTCGACATGGCAACAGCGCAGGATAATTATGAGATACAGGTTTATAGTTCTCCTACCCAAACAAAGGGCACCACCATGTTCGAGCTGCACAGCAATTTTACTTTTGGTGGGCAAAAAGATATCATTGATGGAGTAAGACCAAGCAATCATGCTTTGCATGAGACAGTAGAGATAACGCAAGGCATAGTGGAAAATTTTGAAATAGGTATTTATTTTTTCACAAATTATACGAATAAATATGGTTACCGTTATGTGGGTTCCCATATTCGCCCACGGGTAAGCGTACCCGAAAAATGGCATTGGCCCGTAGGCGTCAGCCTCTCGACAGAATTTGGATTTCAAAGCAATGAATATGCGGCAGAAACATGGAGCATAGAGATCAGGCCTATAATTGATAAGCGGTTAAATAAAGTATACATCTCTTTTAATCCCACATTAGGAATAGGGTTAAAAGGCAGTAACGACCATACACCTTCTTTTGAACCCAATCTAAAAACATCCTATAGTTTTAATAAAATTGCCCTGGGATTTGAATACTATGGAAGTGTGGGACAAATAGATCATGTACCCCGGATAGGCCAGCAAAACCATGCGCTTTTTGCTGCAGCAGATATGGATATTGATCCAAGATGGGAATTAAATTTCGGGCCTGGCTGGGGATTAACTAAAGCCACCGATGCATTTGTTTTTAAAATTATTGTGGGCAGGCGAATAAACTGGAAAAAGCCCCACGGATAGACAAACTGTCGTTCCTTCGCTGATGTATGTAACGGCTACGAATTTTCATCAATACAAATACCTTTGTATATTACGCCGCAGAACTTCAAAATTTCCTTGCAAGAAAACATTCCGCAACGATTTTGCAAAAGCGTAATTTCATCTTTTATAAAAAATAGGGTGATGAAATTTACTGGTTACCTTTTTCATAGTTAAGTTTTTTTTGTAAATTCGGGATTGCTTTGTATCGATTTACAATAAAACCTCTTTTTCCTTTTAATTTTTCCGTAATGCTAAAGTTGAAATATAGAAAATTGATTTTGACTTTTTCAGTTGTAATACTAATTGCGGCTTCTGCTTTTATTATAAATGCCAATAACGCCGACGTTGATTTTAACACGGAGGTAAAACCGATATTAAATAAAAATTGTATTACCTGTCATGGCGGTGTAAGACGCCAGGCTAATTTTAGTTTGCTCTTTCGATCAGAAGCACTAAAAAAAACAAAGTCAGGTAAGTATGCTATCGTTCCAGGGCATGCAGACAGGAGTGAAATGATTCGCCGCATTAATTTGAATGATCCGGAAGATCGCATGCCTTTTAAACATCCTCTCTTAAGTAAGGATGATATCGGGATATTAACCCGGTGGATAAACCAGGGTGCAAAGTGGGGAGATCATTGGGCGTATGTAGCGGTAAAAAAAGAAGAAATTCCTATGCCTACATCTTCTTTGTTTGGGTTGATACCGGCAACAAAAATTGATTGGGTAAAGAATGATATTGACTATTTTATCTATGATAAATTAAAGTCTGAAAAATTACAACCATCTCCTGAAGCGGGCAAGGCTACCTTGTTGAGGAGAGTAAGCCTGGATGTAACCGGGTTACCTCCGTCTGAAAAATTAGCGCATCAATTTTTACATAATCATAGTAATAATGCTTATGAAAATTTAGTCGATACATTATTGGCTTCTCCGCACTACGGTGAGCGTTTTACAGCCATGTGGCTTGATCTTGCCCGCTATGCAGATACGAAAGGTTATGAACGCGATGATGGCCGTTCCATTTGGAGGTATCGCGATTACCTTATCAATGCATTTAATAACGACAAGCCCTATAATCAATTTTTAATTGAACAATTAGCGGGCGATCTTTTACCGGGTGCAACCGATGATGAGTTTATAGCTACAGCTTTTAACCGCAATACCATGACCAATGATGAAGGTGGCACGGACAATGAAGAGTTCAGAACTGCTGCGGTTATTGACAGGGTAAATACAACCTGGCAGGTTTTAATGGGCACTACGTTTGCCTGTGTGCAATGCCATAGTCATCCATACGATCCGTTTAAACACGACGACTATTATAAATTTCTTGCTTTTTATAATAACTCAAGAGATGAAGATACCGAAGCAGACTATCCATTGCTTCGCACTTATGATAGCGCTGATAGTTTAAAATTGGATCACCTGGTTGCATGGTTCAATAAAAACGGCTATAAACAAAGAGCTAAGGAAGTATATACATTCTTAAAAACATGGCAGCCTGCCATCAATTCACTTACGGCAGATTCATTTGTTAACAGTGCGTTGAGTGATACCAAGTGGCTCGTATTCCGGAATCATGGAATAGCCCGTTTAAAGAAAGTTGATCTTAACAATAAAAGTGAATTAATATACAGGTATCAGGCATTTTTAAATAATGGTACCTGGGTTATTCACCTGGACAGTCCTGGTGGTCCCGTGCTGCAAACAATGAAAGTTGCCAAAACAAAAGGCTGGACGTTCACAAGAGTAGATCTTCCTGCTGCTTCCGGTGTTCATGATTTGTACCTTACCTATTCCAATCCGGATTTAAAGACGCCGGATGCTAACGGGTTACTATTTGATTGGTTTTATTTTACCCAATCGTTGCCGGGCAGCGATAAAGAAGGATATAGTGATGCAAAGAAGACTTTTTGGGATATAATGAATGCCCAGGTAAGTACCACACCGGTGATGATGGATAATCCTATGGAGATGCACCGCGCCACGAACGTTTTTGTCAAGGGGAACTGGCTGGTGAAAGGTGATAGGGTACAACCGGATGTACCGGAATCGCTGAATCCTTTTCCCAATAAGGCTCCCAGGAATCGTTTGGGTATGGCCATGTGGTTGACCAGCAAACAAAATCCTTTAACGGCAAGAACAATGGTGAACCGTATATGGGAACAACTCTTCGGCAAAGGCATCATAGAAACATTAGAAGACATGGGTACACAAGGGGCCACGCCTACCCATAAAGAGTTACTTGATTACCTTTCCTGGCAATTCATGAATGACTATAAATGGAGCGTAAAAAAATTAATAAAGCAGATAGTTATGTCAGCAACGTATCGCCAGGATGCCATCGTTACAAAAGAGTCAGAAGAGAAAGATCCTTTTAATAATTTTTATGAGAGAGGCTCACGGGTAAGGCTATCCGCAGAAGCAATTCATGACCAGGCACTCGCCGTAAGTGGCTTGCTAAGTGAAAAAATGTTTGGTCCAAGTGTAATGCCATGGCAACCTGCAGGCATATGGTTTTCGCCATATAGCGGTCAGTATTGGGTGAAAAGTAAAGGTGAAGATCAATACAGGCGGGCAGTGTATACCTATTGGAAACGAACGGCTCCTTATCCTTCTATGGAAAGTTTTGATGCATCTGCGCGGGAAGTATGTCTTGCACGCCGCATTAATACCAACACACCCTTACAGGCATTGGTTACGTTAAACGATTCTTTTTACCTGGGTGCATCGCGTCATTTCGCTTATCGTATGATTGAACAAGCGGGAATAAAAGATGTCGCTAAAACCATCCAATTCGGTTATCAAATAGCAATGGATAAACCGATCTCACAACCCAAACTGGCAGCCCTGGAGAAATTGTATAATGAAGCGTATAAAGGGTTTGCCAAAAGCGAAGAAAAGACATGCGCGATAATCGGTGAAAAAAGTGATCATAACAATCCTGCAACGGCAGCGTTGGTAATCGTGGCAAATGCCATATTAAATTTAGATGAGATGATAACAAAAAATTAAAGAAGATATCATCACTATCTGTGATCATAACCTGGTTGTACGGATTATTAAGCCCCCTCTGCCGCAAACGAGGGGTGAAGCTTAAAATAAAAAAAACAATGACACAAAAAGAATTACATCTTCAGCGGTTGGTTAATGAGGCGAATCAAAAAGTTTGTCAACTCAATAGCCGTCGCCATTTTATTAAAGAAAGTGCCATGGGTCTTGGTGCCCTTGCCATGGGTTCACTTTTACACAGTTGTGGACTTGGTTCATCAACAATCAACAATAATATTGTTTTTGATCCTGCACATCCGTTAGAGCCTAAGTTGCCGATGTTTCCAGGCAAAGCAAAAAGCGTTATTTATTTGCACATGGCCGGTGCTCCGTCACAATTGGAATTATTTGATTATAAACCAGATCTTATGAAGCTGGATGGGCTGGATTGCCCGAAATCATTATTAGAAGGAAAGAGATTTGCTTTTATCCGCGGCGTTCCAAAAATGTTAGGGCCACAGGCTGCCTTTGCACAGCATGGAGAAAGCCGGGCATGGATAAGTGACAACATGCCCCATTTATCAACGGTTGCAGATGAAATTACCTTTTTAAAAGCATGTACAACTGATCAGTTTAATCATGCACCGGCTCAATTATTAGTACAGACAGGTTCACCTCGTTTGGGTCACCCAAGTCTTGGCTCATGGGCTACCTATGGGCTCGGAACTGAAAATCAAAACTTACCTGGCTTTGTTGTATTAACTTCAGGAGGCAAATTCCCCGATGCGGGTAAGAGCGTGTGGGGCAGCGGATTTTTGCCGTCAGTTTACCAGGGCGTGCAATGTAGAAGCCAGGGAGACCCTGTGCTGTTTATAAAAGATCCACAAGGAATGGACAGGGACTTACGCAAAGCTTCCATAGATGCCATCAATGAAGTGAATCAACAGGAATATAAAGAATTTAAAGACCCTGAAATACTATCAAGAATTTCCCAATATGAGATGGCGTATAAAATGCAGATATCGGTTCCTGAAGTAATGAATATAAAAAATGAGCCCGGTTATATTCATGAAATGTATGGCACCCAACCTGACAAAGCTTGTTTTGCCAATAACATTTTATTAGCGCGAAAATTAGTTGAAAAAGGTGTTAGGTTTGTTCAGTTATTTGACTGGGGCTGGGACAGTCATGGCACAGATGCCAGTACCGCAGTGGATGTGGGTCTTATTAACAAATGCCGTGAAGTGGATAAATCCATTACTGCTTTAATATTGGATTTGAAACAAAGAGGGTTGCTCGATGAGACATTAATAGTATGGGGCGGCGAATTTGGAAGAACACCCATGATGGAAAACAGGGAAGGGAAACCAAATCCATTTAAAGGAAGAGATCATCATGTAGGTGCATTTACTATTTGGATGGCAGGCGGTGGTATTAAAAAAGGATACACGCATGGCGAAACGGATGAAATCGGTTATTATCCTGTAAGTGGTGCGGTAACCCCGGCTGATGTACAAGCCACGATACTGAGCCAGCTTGGGTTTGATCATGAAAAGTTTATCTATTATTTCCAGGGCAGGCCGTATAGATTAACCGATGTGTCGGGGAAAGTGATTAATGAAATTGTTGCATAATGAAGGTAATCCTACATACTTGTATAATTGATTTGTAAACTAATAGCAAAACCCCGTGCTGACAGAGATTCAAAATCCCCTCTCCCTGGGGAGAGGGGGGTGGGGGGTAAGGCTTTAATAATTAAATGCATTGAAACAAAACCGGAGAAAATTTATCGAAACAAGTACTTCAGCAACGGCTGCCTTGCTGTTCTCATCCATGACAACCTTTGCAGAAACAAAACTGCCAAAAGAAAATATGAATAAAAATTTTGAATTAAAACTGTTAGCTACTAACTGGGGGTTTGAAGGTAGCATGGATGCCTATTGTGATAAAGTAAAAAAAGCCGGGTACGATGGCATAGAAATTTGGTGGCCAATGGAAAAGAAAGACCAGGATGACATGTTCCAGGCATTAAAAAAATACAACCTGGAAGTCGGCTTTTTATGTGCAGGTCACCAAACCAAGTATATCGAACATTTCCAATATTTTAAACAAATGATTGACGCTGCTGTGTCAAATCAAATTCAAAAACCGTTATACATTAACTGCCATTCGGGTAGGGATTTTTTTAGTTATGATGAAGGCAAATCTTTTATTGATTATACCATTCCGCTTTCTCAAAAAACAAATATTCCTATTTATCACGAAACACATCGCTCACGCCTCTTATTTGCAGCGCCGGTGGCAAAACAATACATGCAAAAGATTCCCGACCTGAGAATAACGTTTGACGTATCGCATTGGTGCAATGTAAGTGAAACATTATTACAGGATCAGCCGGAAACTTTAACGCTCGCGATTGAAAGAACAGATCATATACATGCAAGAATAGGACACCCTGAAGGACCGCAGGTCAACGATCCAAGGGCGCCTGAATGGGAAGCCGCTGTAAACGCCCACCTGGCCTGGTGGGATGAAATAGTAAACCGCAAAAAGAAAGCGGGAGAGCGTTTAACAATACTTACAGAGTTTGGTCCGGCAGATTATATGCCCACAATGCCGTATACAAGACAGCCTTTGGCAGATCAATGGGGAATAAATGTCTACATGATGAATCTTCTTCGTAAACGATATGAAGGGTGAGTGGTGAATAGTGAGTTGTGAATCCTTAATTGTAATTGTACTAATTGTCTAATTGTTTAATCATTTAATTGTTGAATTGCCCATTGCTTATTGCCCATTGTTTATTGCCCATTACCCATTCACCACTCGCCACTCACAATTAATATGTTCTTAACCGTCACAGAGTTTATTGGCCGTTTTCATGTGTTGCTGGTGCACCTGCCCATTGGTTTTTTATTGATCGGTTTGTTATTGTATTGGCTTTCTTCAAGAGAAAAATATCATGTTTCCGGGCAGGTAATCAAGATAGTAATATTATGTGGTATGGTTGCTGCGATTGTTTCCTGTATAACCGGTTATTTACTCTCACTAAATGGTGAGTATGATGAAGACCTTGTTGGCTGGCATATGTGGATGGGTATTAGTGTGGCTTCCGTTTCATTTCTCCTGTATGCTAAAATACTATCGGGGCGTTTGGATATTTGGTATAAAATATTATCTTTTGCCTTAATAATACTTATACTGGTAACAGGGCATCTAGGTGGTTCCTTAACACATGGCCCGGATTATCTTACTGCTGCCTTGTCTGATTCAACAGACTCTGTTGTTGTAATCAGAAAAAAAATACCCAATATACAGGAAGCTTATGTGTATGGCGATGTGATTCAGCCACTGTTGCAGGCAAGATGTTATAGTTGTCATGGAGCAAGAAAACAAAAAAATAATTTACGACTTGATGATCCGCAATGGATAATGAAAGGAGGAAAACATGGTACTATTCTGAATGCTAACCCGGAACAAAGTAAATTGCTGAAACGATTATTACTACCTGTTGACGATGATGATCATATGCCGCCACGGCAAAAGCCCCAGTTCACGGAAAAAGAAATTACTTTAATACATTGGTGGATGGATGCAGGATCTGATTTTAATAGAAAAGTAAAAGATTGTAAACAGCCGGAATTAATAAAACCTTATTTGCTGTCTCTGCAAAGTGATCATGAAGAAAAAAAAGAAATCGCCATTATTCCTACAGAACCTGTTGAGAAGGCTGATGAAAAGGCTTTGCAACCTTTAAAAGATAAAGGAGCTATTATAATTCCTGTTTCTCAAAACTCTAATTACCTTATGGCCAACTTTGTTTCGGCTGTCAACATCAGTGAGGCGGATATAAAATTATTACTTTATGTAAAGAAACAATTAGCGTGGTTAAAGGTAAATGATACAGGCATTGGCGACAGTGCTTTATCAGTGATCGGTCAATGCACAAATCTTACTCTATTGCAATTGAACAACACCAATATTACGGACAAAGGTTTGGGCCTGTTAAAAAATTTAAATAAGCTTCAATCGATAAGTCTCGTTGGTACAAAAGTTAGCGCAAAGGGAGTTATTCAACTGCAACCGATAAAAGGATTGCAATCAATTTATTTATATCAAACGACGGTAAATAGCAATGATTGGCCGTCTTTGAAAAAAGCTTTTCCTAAAACTCAAATTGATAGTGGTGGTTATGTAGTTCCTTTACTAGCTGCTGATACAACATTGGTAGAGTCACCAAAAACCAAATAAAAATAAATGGATGTTGTGTAGAAGTAACAGGCATGGTTAATCGCTAATATATAACCCTGAAAGGGTGTCAGGATTTTAGTAAAAAGCAGCAATAGGATAAAGGTAACCCCAAAGGGATGGCATTATGGGTTGATTAGTTAATCATGCCATTTACCAAATGTTTTGTATCACATTCCACTTCAATTAGTGGTTGGCAATAGACATAGCCGTCGTAACCCGATACATGCATGAATATGGTTAGGCGTGCCATTTACAATTATCGACTTTTGATCTTTTTCTTTAATTATGCCAGCAATATATTTGTGCAATTCTTTATTCCATTCAGTACCGATCAGATTTCCCCGGTCCTTAACAGCAAAAACAACCTGTATATAAATTTGATAAAATGTTCCCGGCATGGTAGTCAATATAGTTGATTCAAAATGTCACCCCTTCGGTGTTCTGTATTACAGCTTACTGTTTTCTTTTCTATAATAGTTTTAATCCTTCGGGTTTTTCTGCGCGTAATTATTAATTAGCCCAACTACTACTAAATATAAGTGCAGGAAAATACCAGGCTCAATAATTTGTTGAACTAATTGCTATTGTATAACCCTGAAAGGGTGCTATTATTGTAGCAGAAACCAACAATTGCATACAGGTAACCCCAAAGGGGTGTCATTATGTTTCAAAATGTCACCCTTTGAGGTTCTGCATAATTACAATTTGCTCATATCTTTT
>JBDTOV010000134.1:0-14626 GCA_039933035.1 Ginsengibacter sp.
ATAAAAAACTTTTTAAACAGGCATTATAAAAAGTGGGGATACACGTTTATGCTTCGCAAGGGGTAATTAGTGAGTTTTTAAGTTAAATAATTCGCCGTTTTGTCCTTCATGCAGGGTGTCAATTGCCACTAACTTTAGTTAGTGGTATTGTGGTTGTCTCTCCCGGCTTTAGCCAAAGTTGCTTAGGCTAAAGCCGTGGAGACTATTTTTCTTTGTTCCACGACCTAAAGGCCTTGGCAATTGAAGGCCGTGGCAATTAAAGGATTGCCAACCTTCCAAAGGTTGGCAATCCTGGCTTTCCGGCGAGTTTTCATTTCTCAACCTACATACACTCCGATGTTTACTCAACCTGTCTCTGCACATTTTATACCCAGGCATTAAAAAAGTTGTTGATTGGCTTTATACTAATGCAGTATTTGCACGGCCTTCGGGGTTTCACGGAAAGAGTATAATAGTTGAAAGAGCATGCTGTGAAAGCCCCGATGGGAAAGTAATTGATGAAGTTATGTACAAAAGCTGATAAGAATTCCGCAAGCTCGAACAAAAGATGACAAGCGAATTAAATACGATGAAATGTACTTCGGCCATGCCCTTAGCAAGGCATTTTTTGCACGCCGTTTCATTCCCGTTCTAAGTCATCAAGTAATAACGATAATTCCGATGTCAAAATAATGTCTCTATCGCGTTTTGCTTTCAACCCATTGTAAAGTTGCCTATCACCTGTCCATAATTTCCCTTTCAAATGTTTTGTCAACGCTACAAACACTGTGTCGTTTGGGTCAATTGTCTTTAGTTGGGCTTCTGTCCTGGTTAAAAGGTCTTGTGGAATAAGTCGTTCGTCAATGAATGTAATTTTATGTGTTGCCAGCTCTTCAAGTTCTGTAAGTTGGTATTCTGTCAGTTTGGTCAATTTCAAAAGTTTGTTTCTGTGACGCTGAATCTCAGTCCATAAAAAGTTGCAACTAAAAAACTGAAAATGTTCTTTTGAATTTAATAGAATTTTCCCTATGCGACTGTTGGAATTCAGGATAGCACTAAAAACTATGTTGGTGTCAACAATTATTTTCATTTGACAAGTCTGCTCCTGTTTTTAGTCCACCATTTTGTATTTATTTGTTCAGCAAGTTTGTCAACCTCCTTTTGGTCTGTTTTAAAGTCGGCAGTTAGTTCTTTATAGCGAGCATAGTTCAAAAAATCTTGCAGGTCTTCTATGTCCACCGATGCTGGTAGCCTGATTATTATTTCTTTAGTTGTACGTTCTACTAACATTTCTTTTTTATTTGTCCGAAGATAAGGTTTTTCGGTCGCGGTATCAATTTTAAGGACTGCTGAAAAATGGCGGACAACACTTTAAATAGACGCACACAATACTACCCTTCAATAAATAAATTTATTGATTTCAAATGCCGCTACATTGAATACCGGTCGGGGGTTTCATTTCCCAACCTACATAAGCAAACCATGATAAATACCCGGAAATGAAAGCCAGACGCCTTTAAAAATCAAGACCCCAAACTTCTTAACCAAATTAAATTTGTAGTACACAAACCTCCACCAAAAAAACTTGAAACCACCACTATTGCTCAATCCAGGTCTGATTAGCTGCAAAGTGGATTACAATACAATCCCTGATAAGAAAATTAAAATCAGGTGAATACTGGTTGTATTGTCAAAAGAAAGATAAAAACCAATAACAGAAAAAATCCTGGAACGTTTAAAACAAGAACCGCAGCAGAAAACCACGAACAGTAAGCACAATATGTGAGAGGTAATAAAGAAATAAAATTCCAAATGTGGCAGGTAGCTACTTATTCGAACAGTTCCAATTTATGACCTGATTTTTCGGTCGTGAAATACTCCCGTTTGTAATTCAACGGGGTAATATCCATTACCTTTTTAAATTGCCTGTAAAAATTAGAAATATTATAAAATCCGCATTTATTAGCTATTTGATCGATACTAAGCTTATCCTCGATTAAAAAATGACAAGCATGACTGATGCGTATTTCCGTAAGAAAAGTATAATAAGATTTTTTAGTAAGCAGCTTAAAATAACGGCAGAAGGATGTGACCGTCAGGTTGCTTATAGATGCAATCTGTGCAAGGTTTATATCCTTGCCGTAATTAGCCATAGTATAACTGCAAATCCTGTTCATTCTTTCTGTCTCAAATTCATTAGACCGTAAGAAGGAATCTCTCTTGCTTATGGATTGATATTCTGTTGACTCAGATAGTATTTTTAGAACCGACAGTAAAAAAATTATGCGGTCGAGATTTTCCGATTCAGCCGCTGACAGCATTAAAGAAGATAATTTTTTGCGTGTATCATGTAAGAATACCATTCCACCTTTTGCTTTTTCGAATAATATCGGCAGCATCCGGGTTTCCGGAAGCGACAAGAAATCATCACCTAAAAAATTAGGAGAAAAATGGATAACTATCGTTTCCATTTCAGCATTTTCAATATCCTGGAAATATTCTTTTTTACAGTGCCAGCCATGGGGTAAATTCTTTCCAAGAAGTACTACTTCTCCCGGTGAAAAGTTGCTGATATTATCACCAATGAATCTTACACCCTCACCTTTAATGAGCAAATGCAATTCATACTCAGGGTGATAATGCATGCTGGTTCGGAAATCGGGTACCATATCGTGCCTGATGCTAAATGATGACTCCGTTTGCATAGGAACTTTATGGAAATGAGGCTTCATAGTTGCAATTATTTTTGAATACCCTGCGACACTTAAAGTTAAGGTAAAAAAGCCTTTAGCAATAATATTTATCGTATAAAATAATTTAGAAAGCTGGCAGGTAAAAGTATTGACTGACCTGTTAGTGAATGCTTTTTTTGGCATCAGTTGTAAAAGGATTTTTGAATATTCAAAGCTTCTAATTGAAGCCGCATAAATTGTGACAGTAAAGTTTACAATGTTTCCTTAGAATGATTTCTTTTTGATAACATACAATTCATATTCTGATACAATAATAATCCGGGCATGTTTCTACCTTCGGGCAAGTTTTTGTTTATATTAGCCTGCTATATTTTAAGCTCCAACATGATAAGATGATACAATAAATTGGCAATAATGAATATAAAGCGTCCATATATCTATTTTAAATTCGTATTGGAGTTAGGATATTACTTTTGAAATAAACGATTGCTACAAATTACCTACCTGCTTATTAAAAAGTATAACTGTATTATTAAATATTTACAACAATTAAAAACTGCCAAAATGAAGAATTGCTTTTTTACTCATCGATTTTTTAATAGAAAAAAGATGCACCCTATTTGTTAAGCCTGGGAGGTATTCCCATACTTATCATGAATGCATGTGTTTACTTTCCCTTGCAGGGCTTTTCTTGTTATCATGCTGTTCACAATGAGTTAAAAGATGAAAAGATCTGAAGTTACATTTTAAAGAGGATGACAAATTTGATTTCAACAATACCAGGGGTAATGGTACGGTAAGAGATTAAAAAGGTAATCTCATAGCCAGTGTGTCGGTCGTGCCCCGTTTTGGCACTTTTTCCTTTCAATTTTTTAAGTCCATATCCAGCGACAAACTAACTGATAATGTAAGAAATATAACCAATAGTAGCCCTTCAAATGAAAGGCGCGTCATTAGTCAAAAGCAAACATTCAATAAATTGATATAAAACCGGATTGAGATATTGGCAAACCTGTGTTGGGTAAAAGTTTTTTGCATCAAGCCACCAGGAGAAGATCCTTCCAGGGTGTTGAGGCCAGGTTTGCAGGAAAGACAGGAACAAAAGATTTATATGGCAACGCTAAACTGTTAAATAAAAAATTATGAAAAAAAAGCAATTCGTAACAAGGTATGCCCTGCTTGTACTACTGATCTTTCTTTTTGCTTCCTGTAAAAAAGATACCGTAGATGAAAATGCACAAGCCAAAAATAAAAATAAGGAATGGATAACCGGCAATTGGAAACAAAAAGACCTTGTCATTGCAGTGGATGTAAAGATTGCGGGCCAAAATATTCCAGCAGGAACAAGCATGATTGCACTGGCTCCTTTAATTGGGCAGGCTCTCGGGAGCCCGGATATTGCCGCGGCTATATTATGCACTGCCGATAACGTCTATACCTTTAATGCAGATGGATCCTTTGCTATTAACGGATGTACTGATCTTATACTGCCTGTTGCGGGTAATAGCGGAAAGTGGAGCCTCACCATTTATGATGCGGTACTCGAGCTAATTTCATCTAAAAGTGAAAAGGACCCCCATTGGATCAACAGCATCTCCAGTAATACCTTAAACCTGGCACTTACGGTAAATTTTCCGGGCCTCGGCGCAGCACCTCTAGGTCTTATTTTGGAAAAACAACCCTAACAATATTTTAATTTAATCTTCAAACAGAAGTTTATGAAAAATAATTACATTATAAAAAAACTACTACCGGTAATAATACTTTGTATGATTTTTTCCATTGGCTATGGCCAGGGAATCCGGGGAACAGTAAGTGATGAGAATGGCACATTAAGTGGCGCCACCATTCGGGAAAATGGAACTAATAATGCCACAACAACCAGGGGTGATGGAACCTTTTCATTAAGGATTTCAAAAACCAATGCCATGTTAACAGTTAGCTTCGTTGGTTATCAATCCCAGGAGATAGCGTTAGAAGGTAGAACCACCCTAACAATTGTTTTAAAAAGATCTTCAGAGGAGCTTTCCAACGTGGTAGTAACTGCTCTTGGAATTTCAAGGGAAAAAAAATCACTTGGTTATTCAATCGGGGAAGTGTCAGGGAAGGACATCAACAGGGTAGCGCAGGAAAATGTATTGAATTCTTTAGCCGGGAAGGTGTCAGGAGTTACCATTAGCCAAACCGGCGGCGCGGGGTCGTCTGTAAGTATGGTAATCCGGGGCGCCAATTCTTTAAATAGCGACAATCAGCCTTTGTTTGTTGTGGACGGCGTACCTGTTGCCAATACCCTTAACAATGTCTCAGATGTAGGAACAGACAACCGGGTGGATTTCGGTAACGCCATATCAAGTATTAACCCTGATGATGTTGCGAGTGTAACCATATTAAAGGGGCCAAGCGCAGCGGCTTTATATGGCTCCCGTGCCGGAAACGGAGTCGTTTTAATCACCACCAAAAATGGCCGTGGTGTAAATAAATTAACTGTTTCTGTTACATCAAGTACTGTATTTGATATGCCTTATAAATTTTTGAAATGGCAAAACAAATATGGATCAGGGCAGTTTTCTGCTATTCCTTTTGAATTAACCGGCAATATTTTAACTGACCCATTCGGGGGCCTTATCCAGGAAGATGTGGGCGGTACCTTTGGTGGAGAATTAGACAGGGGATATAAAGCTGTACAATGGAATAGCCCCCTGGATGATAACGGAAAGCCTATCCCTTTGCCGTTGGTATCTCATCCTAATAACGCGAAAGATTTCGTACAAACCGGTCTCACTACAAATAACAGCATTTCAGTCGCAAATAATTCAGAGGCTATTAATTATCGTCTTTCCTATTCCAATATGTCAAACAAAGGGATTATTCCAAATTCAGACCTGTTCAGAAATACGCTCGATATTAACTCTTCCGTAAAAGTCAATAATAAATTACAGATAAGTACCAGTATTGATTTGAGCAGGAACAATTCGAATAACCGGCCAGCCGGTGAAAGAGGAACCAATCCCCTGCAATGGGTTTATGCAATGTCTCCACATATTGATATCAACGAACTTAAAGATTACTGGATGCCGGGACAGGAGGGATTGCAGCAGCGTTCACAAGATAAAACATTCAACAATCCTTATTTCCTGGCCTACGAGGTTAAGAACAGTTTTGTGAGGGACAGGTTATATGGCAATGTTAAAGCAGATTGGCAGATAACCCCGGAGTTCAGTATGATGTTCCGCTATGGGTTAGATACTTATAGTGAACAAAGAGAATTCAAAATACCTACCAGTTATACTGAAGACCCACGTGGGGCATACGGATTAATCAATCTTAAATCCTTTGAACGCAACGCGGATTTCCTCGCTACGTATAAAAGGGATTTAAAGAATTTCAGCCTGTCTCTTTCGGCGGGGGGAAGTATGCGTTATGAAAAGAGCAGTTCTATCAGGAATGCCACTAAAAACGGCACCGGGCTTATAGTACCGGGCGTTTATACTATTCAAAACATTTTGCCGGCTTCACTTGACTACAGCAGCCTCTCTTTTCAAAAAGGTACAAACAGTATTTATGGGATGGCTTCTTTGGGCTTCCGGGATAAAGTATTTCTGGATGTTACCGGGCGCAATGATTGGTCCAGTACTCTTCCCAATATAGAGCCCTATTTTTATCCTTCAGCATCTCTAAGCGTGTTGATGAATAAGGTAGCTCACATTACTTCTTCCAACATCAATCTTATAAAATTAAGAGGTGGCGTTGCACAGGTGGGTAATGATGCTTCACCCTATCAACTGCTAAGCGTATTGTCTAACGCAGGAACCTGGGGAAACACACCAAGATTATCTACCTCCGGAACACTGTTGAACCCCGCCCTTAAACCAGAGATAGCCACTTCGTACGAAGGAGGCTTAGAAGTTTCCTTATTCAAAAACCGTCTTAATTTTTCAGGAACCTATTATATTATGGAAAATAAGAACCAGATATTTACTACGCAACTTCCTCCTTCATCGGGATACAGTTCCAAAAATATCAATGCGGGCCTGGTGAGAAGCCGTGGTATAGAGCTATCTCTTGGTGGAACTCCTATACAAAGTAAAAATTTCAGATGGGACATTAATGCTAACCTGACGCGGAATCGCACCAGGATAATAAAACTGGCAGACGAAATGCCCTATTTCACTTTCTGGGAAGATGCCAAAGGAGGAGCCTGGACTTATGTAGGTGAAGATATAGGAGATATTTACGGGTCTAAAGTGAGGACCGTAACGGATAAATCATCACCTTATTTTGGATACCCATTGCTTGAATTTTCTGATGGCGGAGCCAAATGGTCAAGTATTGATGCCCATAATACAAAAAATAAGATCGGCAATTTCAATCCAAAATTTATAATGGGCTTACAAACTTCTATCAGTTGGAAAAACTGGAGCCTTAACATGTCTTTCGATTGGAGAAATGGAGGCCAGTTTGTATCGCAAACGTATCGCTATGGAATGGAAAATGGCAATGCTTCCCTGCAGCTTGATCAATTTTTTAATGCCGGTAGCATGAGTGGAAAAGAACTTCGTGATTATTTAGTAGCTCATGCTGATGAACTGATCAAAATTCATGGCAATTATTTTCCGCGTGTAGGATGGCCTACACCCGAACGTACCAGTTTTCCTTTCGAGTACAGTGGCATCAAGCTTCCTTATGGTGGTTTGATTATTCCGGGTGTGTATGCTTCGGGTTACGATGCTAATGGAAATCCGACCGGCTACATTGAAAACCTTGGAGAAAATGTGCTTGGAACAGATCCCTCTAATCCGAATGTTACTATGCCGGTACCATATGCTGCTGCTGATCCATGGGATTTTACTGAGCCGGAGCTGTTTTCTGCATCCTATTTAAAACTTCGCGAAATATCCCTTTCTTATAGCATACCCTCACATTTGTCGAATAAGTTAAAAATACAGGACGCTAATGTGTCTTTATATAGCCGTAATATTATTTTGTGGACAGCAGCTAAGATTGGGATAGATCCCGAAAATGCCTACCAGCCAAGCTCCGATGTTCAAGGTGGGGGAATACAATTTAAACAGGGAATAGAGAGGTATAATGTCACGCCCTGGGTGATCCCCATTGGTATCAGGTTACATGTCACTTTTTAACACTAACATTAAAATTAACTATCATGAAGCCAATACGTACATTTCATATAGCTTTATTTATCTTTCTCTGTGGATTTACATTTTCCTGCATTAAGCATTTGGAAAAGCTAAACGAGAACCCGAATGGCGCTGACCCAGCCACTGCCAATCCGGCCCTAGTATTGTCCACCGTACTTTCTGAAACAGGAATAACTTTTGTAGGCCTCGGATATGGTGATATTGCCGGAGTAATGCAATATACACAAAAAGATGGCTGGGGTTCTGGCCATAACAATTACGATTGGGGAGGCGATAATCCCTGGGGCGGTTACTATGATATATTGAGAAATAACCAGTTTGTTTATAATAAAGCAGTAGCATCAAAAGATGAATTTCAGCAGGGAATTACCTTGGTAATGCGGTCAATGATGTTTGGCCTCTTAACTGACCTGTATGGAGATGTGCCCTATACTTCTGCACTACAGGGCGATGAAGGCGGTAAAGAAAAAACATTTCCTTCTTTTGATGATCAGCAGGTGATTTACGAAGGTATTTTGGCTGATCTGAAAACCGCCAGCTCGCTGCTTTCCAAACCTAAAAGCGACTATGCTAATAATCCGGGAAGTGTAGATCTGTATTATAATGGCGACCCTGTAAAATGGAGAAAGCTTGCCAATTCTTTGGCACTAAGGTATTATATGAGGATATCAGAAAAATTGCCGGATGTGGCCAAAGCAGGAATAGAAATAATCGTGAACAATCCGACTGATTACCCGGTAATCACCTCTGCCTCCGATGATGCGACCATGGATTTTGCAGGTGACAGCAATAGTGATTCATGGCCCAATAATGTTACGTACGATTCTGATAGCAGTAATTACAGGAGGTTAAAAATGTGCAACACATTTGTGCAGGCTTTGGAGGCTGTGCAGGATCCGCGTCTAGGCGTGTTTGCTGCCAAAGTACAGGTATTTTTAAAGGTAGATGATAAACTAAAACCCGGTACTGATTATATCACAGATACCGTAGTAAATGGCGAAAATAGAAAAGTGCGTTACCTGTCACCAGATATTCTTTCGAGCAGGGCGCTTACTCTTGCTGATATTAACCAGGACCCCAATTACGTTGGCCTTCCTATAGCGCTGACAGGCCCACAGGCTTATAACTTAAGCCCCGACTTAAACCAGGCTTCACGTAATCCGCATGTATCATGGGTCAATAATACCTATCGTGACCCAAAGGGGCCTCTTTTAAAGGCACGACTTATGTCTGCTGCAGAAGTACACTTTATTGTTGCTGAGGCCAAAGCTGTTAAAGGCTGGACATCTGCTGATGCACAAAAAGAATATTATGCCGGTATTAAAACATCATTTGATACATGGGGATTGGGTGGCGCCTATTCAACCTATGTTACACAGCCCGACGTTGTTTTTGATAATTCACAAAAACAGATTATGGAGCAAAAGTGGATTGCTAACTGGACCAATGCTACAGAATCATGGTTTGATTTTAGAAGAACGGGCCTTCCTGAATTACATGGGGTGCAGGGGCGAACTATTGCTCCGGAACTGCCTGTAAGGTTCTATTATCCAAAGGCTGAACAAAACCTTAACAGCGCTAACGAGCAAGCGGCATCTGATAAATTGGAAGTCACCAATTACTCCGGCTTTGGTGCGGATGGGAATAAAAATAGCGCCTGGTCAAAAATATGGGTATTACAGGGAACCGGAAAACCCTGGTAAAATCATTCACAAAATCATTAAACAATTCTAAACCCAATAATTATAAATGAAGAAGAAAATTGTCTGTGAAAATGATCCGTATCCAAAACATGTAAGAACATACCACGAGGAAACATTATTACATCAACCCGGGATAATTGAAACTATAAAAAAGATTCTTGTTGCTTTTATCATTCCTGTTTTATTCCTCGCTTATGATGTACAGGCGCAAACTTTTAAAGCAGGCATCGCAGTACGGGTGATAACCCCCGACCCTCTTTTGCCTGTATCCGGAGGCGTTGGCGTGCCTAACCCTACACATATAAAAAATGGAGACCTCTACACCAGGGCACTCGTTTTGGAGAAAGGCTCCACGCGGATTGCAATTGTAAGTATTGATAATCTCGGATGGCCGGCTGTGTTGGGTGATAAATCAAGGGCTTTAATAAAAGGAATACTTCCTGAAAATATACTGATCGGCGCTACCCATACACACAGTGCTCCGGATGCTTATGGATTTCCGGATGAAAATGGAAAATCTTCAGTTGATTTGAAATATCTTGACTGGTGTGTTCAACAGGTAGCAGATGCGGTAAACGAAGCAGAAAAAAACCTGGCGCCTGCATCCCTGAAAACAGCGATGGCGGAAGCGACAGGAAAGATTTCTTATAACTATTATGCTCCGCAGCTTTACGATCCACGATGCAGTGTGCTCCAGGTACTTGCAGCATCCGGCAAAAATAAAGATAAGCCTATTGCCACTCTAATAAACTATGCTATCCATCCTGAAATCATTGGTTCTTCAAGAGGCATCTTAAGCCCGGATTTATGTGGGCCATTATATGATAGAGTTGCTGAAAAAGGAGGAGGCATTGCTATTTTTATGAATAGCGCCCAGGGAGGCATGGTTACTGCAGACAATCGTTTGCCAGATAATAAAGAAGCGAATGACTGGAATGAGTGTATCAGGATTGGCAATCTCCTGGCCGATGAGGCATTGAGAATAGTTTCCGATGCACCGGAACAAACCAATCCGGATATTTATTGTGCCAGCCGCACTATTACGTTTCCTTTAGAGAATGAAGAAATGAAATTTATTTTAAAACATTCTCCTTTACAATATAAATCTGTAAGTGCCGATTCTATTTCTACCCGGCTCAATCTTCTGAATATTGGTACAGCCCAGGTACTCACTATCCCCGGGGAAGCGTTGCCTAATATTGGCTATTATGTAAAACGCCACATGCATACCCAACAGCCCTTTTTATTCGGGCTTACCAATGATGCGTTTGGATATATCCTGGATAAAGTAGATTTTAACAGCTTTAAAAGATACGACTACATCTGCCGTACGAGCCTGGGCGAAATGACAGGCGACATCTACATCAACGAAGTACTTAAATGGTTAAAAAGTAACCTTTCACATTAAAAAACAGGTTTCTAAATTGGCTATTATACAATTACCGGTTGCCTGTTACCGGGTGCAAATATTTTCCAAATAAAGTAAAAATTATGAACCGGACCTCCATCCACCTAAAACTAAAATTATTTCAAATGAAAAAATTATTATCATCGTTTTCGTTCGTTTTCTTTGTACATCTTTTTTTCGTTTATACTATTTCGGCTCAGGATACGATCACTCCTGCCACCGCCTTGCAGCATTACATACATACAGCCGATCCGGCTTACCAGTGGGAAATAAAAGATTCATTTGATATGAAAGGTGCAAAAGGGTATGACCTGTTACTAACTTCTCAAAAATGGAGGCAATATACATGGCGCCATCAGTTAACAATCATTTCGCCCAACAAAAATAATTATGATGGAGCATTATTATTTATTACCGGCGGCTCAGACAATAATGAACAGCCAAATTGGAAAAACCCGGATGATAAGCTCGTTGAAATGTTTGTATCCGTGGCTGTAAAAAATAAAGCGATCATAGCCATCATACGGCAGGTGCCCAACCAGCCGCTGTTCGACAGCTTAACAGAAGACGCATTGATCTCTTACACCTTGCATCATTTTAAAGAAGATAACGATTATACATGGCCATTGCTGTTTCCGATGGTCAAGAGTGCTGTAAAAGCAATGGATGCTGTGCAGGAATTTTCAGAAAAAAATTTACAGCATCCCGTAAAACGATTTGTAATATCAGGTGCTTCAAAACGTGGTTGGACAACATGGCTTACCGGGGCAAGCGATCCACGGGTACAGGCAATCGGGCCTATGGTAATCGACATATTGAACATGCCTGTAAACCTTAACCATCAACTTGAGGCGTATGGGGAATATAGTGTGGAGATTGAAGATTATGTAAAGTTGGGTATCGTGCAGGGAATGAGTACAGAAAGTGGTAATGCCCTCGTGACAATGATAGACCCCTATTCTTACAGGGATAAGTTGACCATGCCCAAGATGTTGTTTATGGGCACTAATGATCCGTATTGGGTGATTGATAACGTAAAGAATTACTTAAAAGAAATACCGGGGTATAACATGTTGCATTACGTACCAAATGCGGAGCACGACCTGGGTGACGGCAAATCTGCTTTCTCTGCGTTGGGCGCATTTTTTGGGATTTCAATGAGGCGGGGAACTTATCCGTTGTGCAAGTGGAACGCATCCGAAAACAAAAAAAGTGTACAACTTACCGTTGAAACTTCAAAAGATAGGCTCATAGGCGCCAAAGTATGGTATGCTGATTCGGATGATAAGGATTTTAGAAATGAGCTATGGCTAAGCAGGGATCTTCACATCAGCCACCAGGATACAATAAAAACATCTGAGCCATTTCCTTCAAAAGGCTACCGGGCATTTTACCTGGACCTTAAATACCAGGATGCCAATGGAGGTGCATACACAATAAGTACACGCGCCTTTATGGTAGATGGCAATAAAATTTTATAATTTCTCAATTGGTTACCGTTCGAAAAAATAATGGAAAGTATTTGTTATTTACAAAAACCTGATCGAATTCAAATAGATACCATGATACAGCACGTAGGTTATCTTTTTACCGGTTGTATTAATTAAGAGGATTCATCAACACAAAATTTAAACAGGAAAAGAAAATAAAAATTCAACAGTATTTCCCCAAAATATTCTCAAATGAAAGAAAAAGCTCAGAAAGAATTCATACCTGTTATGTTAACACCATTTAAGGAAAATGGAGAAATAGATTTGGACGGGCTCACCCAATTAACGGAATTATACCTCCAGGCAGGATCTAAAGGTTTATTTGCCAATTGCCAATCCAGTGAAATGTTTCAATTAAGCAGTGAGGAAAGGCTGCAAATTGTAAAGCACACCTTAAAAATTGCGGATGGGGAAGTACCTGTGGTCGCAGTAGGTAACTTTGGAACAACTATCGCAGCACAGGCAGATTTTATTCATAAAATTTATGATACGGGTGTAAAGGCGGTTATTATAGTTACCGGACTCGTTGCAGGAGAAAATGTAAGTAACGAAGTTTTTGATGAAAGAATATTTGAAGTATTTAACCTGACGGGCAAAATCCCGCTGGGATTTTATGAATGCCCTGAGCCTTACAAAAGAGTGCTGACAGCAGAACAACTTAAAAAATTCGTTGCAACCGGCAGAGTAATCTACCATAAGGATACTTGCCTTGACATAGAGCTTGTAAAAGAGAAGCTCAGGAGTACCCGGAACGTAAGTTCGTTCGGATTATATGATGCTTATGCAGCAAATGCAGTAGCTTCCTTAAAGGCCGGAGCAAAAGGCCTTTCATGCATCCAGGGTAATTTTTTTCCTGAACTAATCGTTTGGCTTTGTGATCATTTTAACGATGCCAATGTTAATGGCCAGGTAAATAGGGTGCAACAATTTTTAACGGGCCACATGGAAGTTATCCATCAGGCATATCCAACTGTTGCTAAATATTTCCTGCAGAAACGGGGATTAAATATTTCTACTTTTACCCGCACTAACGCTGAGGAAGTTACTCCCGCTATTAAAGATAGCGTGGATCATCTTTTTGATGAGTATATTATTTTAAAAAATGAATTAGCTTATGAGTATAATTTAAAATGAAAAATAGTACTATGATATTTAAGTGCTGCGTATTGTTTTCATTATGTGGAATCGTTTTTCGGGCTTACAGCCAGTCTCAGTTTTTATCTTCCGGTAAATTTAAAGTAATGCAACTAACTCACGATAATGGTGGGCATACTATACATAATACACAAATTTTTTCTCCGGACGATCAATGGATCGTATATGACACCCGCAACTACGACACGCTCATTGCCAGCACGGGAAGTATAGCTATGGTAAATTCGCAAACAGGTGAAATCCGTGAACTTTATCATACCAGGCGCCAAACCATGTATGGGCCAGGTGTTGGAGCAGCTACGTTCTCCCCATCTCGTAACCGCGTTATATTTATTCATGGAGTACGAAATTCAAATGAAAGCAACCCATACGGGTTTACACGCAGAACAGGAGTTACTATCGACATAGCACAACCCTTTCGTCCTATATTTATGGATGCCCGGGACATCACACCCCCATTTACCCCTGGAGCCTTGCGGGGTGGCACTCATGCTCACAACTGGAGTGCTGATGGCAAGTGGATCAGCTTTACCTATAACGATTACATTATGCAGCAACTGGAAAAAAAAGATTCTTCCGTGAAAGACCTTCGTACAGTTGGAGTTATGGTGCCAGGTCTCCCGGTTCAGGTAACTACTGATGCTTCAGGGGAAAACAACAGCGGCGAAATGTTTTCGGTGGTAGTGGCAAAAGTTACAGAAAACCCTAAACCGGGAAGTGATGAAATTGATAAAGCTTTTGATGAAGGATGGATTGGCAGAATAGGTTATCAGCGCAGCGATGGAAGCTGGCAAAGCCATGCTATTGCTTTTCAGGGTGAAGTAATAAATAGTGACGGCACAAAGAAATCCGAGGTTTTTGTTTTGGATTTGCCAAATGACCTTACAAAAGAAAATCCCAGCCAACCCCTTGAAGGAACAAATACGTCGAGGCCAAATGTGCCTTCGGGTATAATACAACGAAGAATTACTAACACTGTTAATGGGATTCAGGGACCCCGCCATTGGTTAAGATGTACGCCTGATGGAAAAGTTATAGC
>JBDTOV010000135.1:0-14473 GCA_039933035.1 Ginsengibacter sp.
GTATTTATGGTACTGGCACAATCTGCCGCCGCCGCTGCGAGCCAGGCTATTGATAAAGGCATCGGTGTGCAGGAAGTGAATACTGATCAGCTAAGGCATGAGCTCACATCTGATCCTTATGCCGACGGGAGCGCTGCTGATATTATTGTGGATAATGAAGATGCTTCCCAAATTGAGCTCAACGGTTCATGGGCTTCAGAAAATAGAGGAGGGTATGGACCAACCTTTTTAGAGGACACATCTAATGCTCAAACACCCAAGTCTGCAAGGTTTACTCCTGAAATAGTGCGGGAAGGCAACTATGATATATACACTTATTATCCAAAACTTCAAAACGGGGCAAGCATCACGCCTGTGGTAGTTTTTGACGGAACACAGCACACTGAAAAACTGATTGATAAATCGAAAGTTGAGGTGATTGGCCAAACTTCCGGCGAATGGGTTTCTCTTGGAAAATATACATTAAGCAAAGGCAAAAAAGCATATGTTGAAATATCAAATAAAAATGCTGACGGAGCTATAGTGGCAGATGCTATTCTTTTTGTTCCCGAAAAGTGATCATTTTTTTCGCCAGCACGGTTCAACCTTTTCCATTAACAAGCATAGCCTCAATGGTTACACGCAAAAGGAAATCTACATGAAAAAATCATACGCGAAAGGGAAATTATCATTCGAATTATATTCCTCCCTTAAAGTTATCATAATAAGTATCACTTACTTTCTTGACAAACTCAATATCTGAACCGGCCCAATTAAACCAGCCGGAAGCAGAGGTGAATCAGCTTTATAGAAAGGCATCGTTGTGTAAGTGATCTTATTGGCAACACCAGGTTGTACATCACCGATCAAACGGTTTACCCAAAGATTGGTAACCTTCACCACTACTGTGTTAGCACCTGGCTTCAACGCACTCGTAATATCAACACGAAAGGGCTTTTTCCAAAGAATACCCAACGATTTTCCATTGACAATAACCTCTGCAAGATTCTTCACATCCCCAAGGTTCAACCACAACTCCACATCTTTTTTGAACCAGTCAGCCGGCGCTGTCACTGTTTTTGTATATGTGGCGGTTCCGGAAAAATATTTAACACCGGCATCTGTATTGTCAGTCCATGAAGAAAGTTCATTCAATTTTATCGAAGCAGGCGCGCCACGATTTTTTTGAAAATTTATATCCCATGCACCGGTTAGCGTTGCGAGTTCTTTTACTGCAACTGCGGGTATTTCAACCGAAGTATTTGTTGCCTTGTCTTTGAACACGATAAAGAACGCGTCGTGGGGCTCCATATGCAGTTTAACTTTTGTTACACCATTACCTATGCTATAAGAGAGGGGTTCCGTTTTACCAGTTTCTGCAAACCATAATTCAGGCACTTTTCCGTCAATTCGAAATGTAGCCTCGGGATCTTCAACATTATCGGTTCTGTTATTGACCCAGTAAATATCACGGTCACTTGTTCTGCGATGGACGTACAAAAATTTTGTATTGCTGTGTGGCTTACTGTAAGTAAAGTCCGGAGAAATATTCATTGCATTCAGCACGTCAGTTAATGATTTTCCTTCAGTAACTCTTGTATGGGAGCCAGACCATATTTCATTAACAAGTTTGTTGAATTCATCCTGATCGTCGGACAAACTGGGTGTTGCGGCCGGTTTCACACCGGTTACTGTTGCGCCTGCTTTCACCAATGCACTTAATTTTCGCAATACAGGCAACGACATTTTTGTTGCATTGCTATCCAAAACCAATACGCGGTAGTTCATCCCACCTGGTGTAACAAGATTGCCATCTTTCACAGACAACAGGTTGATCAACGCGTCCGGGTTGATAAAATCATAATTATATCCTTCGGGGATACCAGGCAGTTTTTTTCCAAACAAAGCAGTAATGTTATTGTCTTCGCCATAGTAGTAAACAACGTCTGCAACAAACTTGCCCTGTTGTAATAAATAAGAACTTCGGGCAAGATAATCTGTCCATGCTTTTGCCTCTGCCGCCCATGTTTCATGACGGTTGAACCACTGGCCAAATGGCCCGAGGCCAAGACCGGGAATTTTATCATCCACAGGTTGGTGAACTGAAGTATGAATGACAAACCTGTTTAAACCGCTTGCCAGTTCAAGGTCTGCAGTTGGCTTTAAGTTTTCAGGAGAATAAGACCAAGCACTGCCGCCAATGCCAAACGCAGTAAGCGATTCAGCAGCTACAAGATTTTGTCCATATATGTGCGCAACGGATGCAGACTCACGAATATCAGCTACATAACCCGTTTGATCGCCACCATTCATTATGCCGGGCGTCCACATAGCAGACATAGGCACAGCAGCCTTACGTTTTACTTCCATACCATCCGCAATCAGTGCGCGGCCACTTTCGTGTGATTCTGAATACCGTTTCATACCGTGTTCCGCCAGGATAGTCGTTAGTGCGTCATAATGGTATTCGGCAACAAGATCACTCAACGTATGCCTATAATCAAACAGGAATTGTTCACTTGCTTCGGCACTTTTTACTATATGTCCTGTTAATACAGGCATCCATGGGAGCATGCTATACCCACGTCTCTTTTGAAATTCCTGCATCATATTGCCTGTCCAGTTTTGCGCGCCCGCTTCCCAGCTATCCGTCACCATAAATCGCAATCCACCTTTGTCTCCCATCAACCCACCCGTTGCACTTTTATATTGATCAAGATAATTCTCAAAATAATTTTTAACAGCTACCGGATCCAACTTATCAACCTCCAGGCCCGTTGCTTCAGGAGATGCCGGATGGTTATTGATACCCATTAATGAATAACCAAAACGAACAATATTCCATGTGCCTCCAGGTACTGTCCAGTTCAATGTGCCATCGGCATTCAGCTTATCGGTAACATCAATGATACCTGTTGTTGCGATCACATCATTAGTGGCAGCAGTTGCTTTTTCATAAAGATTGGTTGCCGGTGCAAATGCATCTTTTTCTTCAAACATATTGATACGAGATGCTGTATGCAGAACCAGTTCGGCAATATCGGTACCCGGTGGAGCTTTAGGCGCTTGGCCACCTAGCAAAGCCATCAAACCACCAACAGCCAGCGGATTCTTAACGGTAACCCTGAAATATTTTGCCATAGTGGCGGGCATATTTATAGTTTGTTGCAGCACATTGCCCGCTGGTATATAACATACCCATTTAAAATTTTCGCCATCATTGCTTATTTCAAGGCTGCGGGTATCATGCAACGCTCCATTTAAACCGAAGGGGCCTTTATTGCCGCCGCCAACCATGGTGATTGCTTTTATCGTTTGAGGCTTATTAAAGGCAAACTGTATCCATGCAAATCCTTTTAGAGAATCTCCTGGTAACAGGTTTGTGATACCAAGATCACCATCTGTCAATTGAGTAAGATCAAAATTTCCGCCACTTGATGTAACAACCGGTTTTAATTCACCCATTGAAATATCATTTGCTGGTAATTTATATGCAATAACCGCAATGTCTTTATAAAAAACCGGGGGAGCACTATGCTCACTAGTTTCCCCAAACCCGGGTTGCTTTGGTATATTTTGAAAAGGACCAGTTACCGCCGATGGTTTGGCGATGTTGATATTTGAGGTGCCTCCTTCAACGCGCGTTTCTGTCCATACAATTTTTTTCATGCCGTCCGCCGGCTTTACCCATGGTCCGCCGCTTTCACTCCATCCCGGCGAACCCGCGATGGCCATTTCAAGATGCAGGGAATCTGCAAGTTTCGCGGTAAACTTAAATGCATCCTTCCATTCCGGGGTCATGTAGGTTAAACGTTTCTTTACAATTTGCGGTGTCATCAGGGCTGCATCAAAATTCTGGAAACCACCAATGCCTGAACGATGCATCCACTCAAGATCTTTGCGTATTCCGTCTTTGGTGATATTGCCATTCATCCAGTGCCACCATACACGCGGCCTTGCAGCATTAGGTGGTATTTCAAACCCCTGGTATAAACTATCTTTTGAATTCGGATTTTGCGTTTGTGAAAAACATACAATTGAAAAGAGAATAGCAATCGAAAGGACGAGAAATTTCTTCATAATAACAAGCTTAGTATAAAAATAAAAGATACCCGTTATTCAACTGTCATGAGCCGTTATGCTGTTATTAAGTTAATAGTTTTGTTGGGTAGCTTTGACAACTATTGACTCGTTTGTTGTGTGAGCCGTTAGCTATCCGCCCATTTAGACGCCTGGTAAATTTGAACTTTGAAAAAAGATGTTCGCGAGTAATAAAAGAAAATATCTCATTGAGAATAGGATTTTAAAGAACCCGTTTTATTACTTTCTAATATTAACCATAGAGGTTAGTTCAGTGGAAATGAAAGGATTTACCGAGTCCATTTCTGGTAATTCGTTTTTTGGTAACGTCAGCCTAATGACTATACCAGTGAACAGGAAATAGAATTTTTAAAATATGTACCTGCCGTTTGGAACGAATCTCATTACCTTGCCGCGATATGGGTTTGTCAGTAATGCTGGAGTTTCAGCAGATTTAAAAAAACTGAAGCTCTTCGGACTTTTTACGTAAAGGGATGGGAATACAGGTTGAACTGCATCAAGGCAGGCCCCAAAAAAAATATTTTTATGAATAAAGCTATTAAAAAACAGCTACTTTTTTTTATTATAATTTTATTTGCGTCTACGACTACCATGTGCCAGGAGCAACAAGTAATAAGGCCGGGAGCAATATGGCCGGATAACAATGGCAAACACATCCAGGCACATGGAGGTGGCATTATCAGGATGGGTGCAACGTATTATTGGTATGGCGAAGAACGTTCGCAAGACCTGGATACCAACTATCGCTATGTAAGCTGCTATTCATCAAAAGACCTTATCAACTGGCAATTTAAAGGCAATGTAGTAAAGATGGCCGACCCGGAAAATTTAGGAAGGAGATGGGTATTGGAAAGGCCAAAAGTGTTTTACAACAAAAAAACAAAAAAGTATGTCATGTACTTCCACCTTGACAACAGCAGTTATAAAGTAGCCAGGGTAGGCATTGCCGTTAGTGACCTGGCCGATGGCCAATTTACTTTTGTAAAAAGCTTTCGGCCATTAGGTCATGAAAGTCGTGATATCGGCCAATTTATAGATGATGATGGTACCGCATATTTGGTTTTTGAAGACAGGCCTTTTGGTTTCCGGATCGCAAAACTCTCTGATGATTATATGAATGTTGAAAAAGAAATGAGCCTGGTGAAAGAACATATGGAGGGTGGCGCTATCGTCCATTATAAAGGCCTGTATTATTCCATAGGTTCGGCATTAACCGGATGGAAACCCAATCCAAACAAATATGCAACCGCTGCTTCATTGGAAGGTCCGTGGTCAGCATTACAGGATATCGCTCCACCTGAAACCAATACATATGGCTCTCAATCGACCATGCTGTTAAAAGTTGTTGGTACAAAATCTACACCTGTTATTTTTATGGCCGACATCTGGAAACCAGGGACGCAATGGGATTCCCGCTATTTGTGGATGCCGCTCGAAATAGGGGATGGCAAATTGTGGGTGCCGGAGCCCAAACCATGGACAATAAACATAAAGACCGGCACGTGGAATTATTCACAAGTATCGAAATAATATTTTTTCAAAAATAAGAAAGACAAACCTAAAAATACTGAATCCTGATTTATACAATAGCAACGAAAAGATGCCGATTTATAAGCAAATCGCGCAATCTATCGGAAAGCAAATTGAAAAAGGCCATTTAAAAAAAGATTTCAATTTACCTTCTATTAATATTTTTAGCGATCGATACGCCGTTGCCCGTGACACGGTTGAAAGGGCTTACAAAGAATTGAGAAAACAAGGATACATAACTTCTGTAATTGGAAAAGGGTATTATGTAATTGGGAAAAAAGAAACTAAAATTAAAATATTACTGGTGGTTAATAAGCTCAGTTCATTTAAAAAAATTATTTACTACAGTTTTTTACATAGGCTGGGTGAAAAAGCTATTGTTGATCTACAGATCCATCATTATAACCCGTTGCATTTAAAAAAGATTGTCGAATCAAGTTTAGGAAAGTATGACTATTACGTGATTATGCCCCACTTTGAAACCAATGCAAATAAAAAACATACCTGAAGATCATAAAGAAAATTCCGCCGGATGAATTACTGTTATTAGACAAATCAATCCCTGAATTAACGGGGATTATGTCTATATACCAGGATTTCTGGATGGACATCTTTGATGCATTGGACTCAGCATCAGCATCGCTCAAAAAATACAACACACTAATGATTATTTTCCCGGAACACAGCCATCATCCTCCTGAAATAATAGAAGGGCTTGAACAGTTTTGCGAAAATCATCATAAAAAATTTACCATTATTACCAATGGCGAAAAAATTAAATTAACCAAGGGCGCTGTGTTTATAGTTATTGCTGATGATGACCTGGCCATATTGGTAAAAAAGATCAGGAAATCCAGATACCAAATGGGGAAAGAAATCTGTGTCATATCTTTTAATGAAACTGAATTAAAAGAGCTCCTCGATATAACGGTGATCAGCACTGATTTTATAAAGATGGGGCAAACGGCCGCGAACTTAATTTTGAAAAAACAAACCCGGCAAATTAGAAATCCTTTTAAAATTATTAAACGGGGATCGCTGTAGCAGGATACGGGAAAAAGCTTGCTAAGATTTCAAAAACCAGATTACATAGCATTCATGATACCAACACCGGTTTTCAAGAGAAGGAATTTTATAAAAATACCGTGCTTATCTCCGGGGGAATCCACCAGGAACCAGGTTCAAAGAATATTAAAGTTCAACATACTACAGTGGGTCAGTTAACAATGCTTCTCATTTACAAGCTTCCGGCAATAAACTGACTAATGGCGAAATGGATACTCAGTAATTAAGGGGATTATTATTACCTTGAAGTACTGCTCACAGAAAAGAAATTAAACGAAAGAAAAAATATTTGCAACGATCTTTAAACATAAAAACTTAATTAATTAAAAGATGGGCATCCTACAAAAATTTGAATTAAAAGGGAAAACCGCGCTGGTGTCAGGAAGCAATACAGGCATTGGGCAGGCGATGGCTTTAGGCCTTGCAGAAGCAGGCGCGGATATCATTGGTACATCCAGGACGAATACCATCAATGGTGGTGAGACGGACAACCAGGTAAAAGCATTAGGAAGAAAATTTGCGGGTTATGTAGTAGATATTTCAAACCGGGAGGGGTTGTATCATTTTATAAACGAAGTAAAAACACATCATACCGTAGATATACTGGTGAACAATGCGGGGATGATATTACGTAAACCTGCAGCCGAACATCCCGATGAATGGTGGGATACCGTGATGGCTGTAAACCTTGATGCGCAATTTATCCTCGCAAGAGAATTTGGAAAAGATATGATTGCAAGAGGTTCAGGTAAAATTATTTTTACCTGCTCATTATTAAGCTTCCAGGGGGGTATTAATGTACCGGGCTACACAGCCAGCAAATCTGCTGTGGCAGGTTTGGTAAAGGCTTTGGCGAACGAATGGGCGTCTAAAGGTCTTAACGTAAATGGTATAGCTCCCGGCTATGTGGTTACCAATAATACAGAAGCATTGCGTGCAGATCCGGACCGCTCGGAATCAATTTTAAATCGCATACCCGCAGGGCGTTGGGGAGAGCCACAGGATTTTAAGGGACCGGTGGTATTGCTGGCTTCTGAAGCAGGCGCTTATCTAAACGGCCATATAATGGTTGTAGATGGCGGTTGGATGGGGAGGTAAATTTATTACTCCGCATTTTCTTATTTACTATGATACCAGCGTTGTCCGGAACTTTAATGCGTTGCATCATTTTTTGAATAGATAAGCGGATTTTGCCTATCATCGTTAAGCAGGTCTCCAACCTGTAAACGGCTAACCTGTTCCTCGCTCAATATATTTTTGATGCCGTTAAATGATGAACCGTCCGGCATATAAGCACAGGTCATTGCACGCCGGAAACCATGGGTCATGTTAGCACCCGCACCATGAATAGTTAGTCCATTATGAAAAGAACAACTCCCGGCTTTCATGGGGACGGCGATTGATTCAGATTTAATAAACTGAGGATAAAAATCAAAAATCTGGTCCATATTTTTCCCAATACCGGGGTTGTCAAAAGAGGTAGTTTTATAACTGCCCGGAATAAAATATAAGCATCCATTATCAGGGGTTGCATCATCCAGAGCAACCCACAGGGATAGCGCTCTTCGATCGCTGAACGACCAGAACGGAGTATCTAAGTGCCAGGAGGTAGGATTTGCCCACGGGCGTTTTATCAATGCCTGGTCATGCCATATCCTGATACCTTCACATCCGGCCAATTCAGCCGCCATCTTTCCCAAATTTTCATCTAACATCACCTGTTGTACCTTTTCATTTGTTTGCCAAAGGTTTAGCATTTGATCAAAGACTTTTCCGTAGTAGTCACTATCCTTATTTATACCGTCATCTTCGCCGGTCCTGGTTTCAGTACCGGGCCATTTTCTCCCTTCTCTCTGTTCTATCGCTTCAGTCACCGCATCTCTCCAAAAAGACAATTCGGTTTCATCTAAAAAATTTTCTATCAACAAAAATCCATTTTGCTGATACGATTCAATTTGCTGTTTGGTAAGTATGGAATTCATAATTTCTGTTTAGTTCTAAACTAATCCAATCAATATTGTAAGATGGAAAAAATTTACAATAGTACTTACAGATCCGCAGACCTGTTGATACAAATAAATGTACATTTTTATGCGTAAGTGTACAGGAAAAATTTGCAAAGATGAAAATCCCGGTTCCGGACTATGCAATCCAAACTCGCCCTTAAATTTTATTATAGTCGTAAAGCTGAAAAAATTAATTTAGGTATCAATGAAAATGTGCCCTTCTTTAAAAAAGCAAATCATAGGTTTCCTCGTTCAAGGTCTTTTCCAAACGGGGTTAGCTTTCAGCTATCCATGTCTGGAGAGTTGGATATGTCATTACCCATGAATGAAAAAGGCATCGTATTGGCAATTATTTTGTTGGTGTTGGGTAAATAAAACCAGGTTATGTAAGTTTTTGATTTCAAATGTTATGTGTATGTATAAATTGATTTGAGCATAATAAAAAAGGTTTCCTTGTAATTCCACGGCAAACAATTCTATTGCCATTTTTTATTATTGTAACTTTTTTGCCACTACTCCCGTATTACAATAATCTTATTCAAAAAAAATTATCATGAAAAAATTATTGATTGCGGTATTTGCCTTATTAAGCGTAAACGCCTTTGCCCAGAAGTGGGAAAAGATTAAAGGTAATGGACACATAAAAAAAGAAACCAGGGAAGTGAGTAATTTCACTTCTTTAGCTTCTCAAGGTTCCATGGATGTAAAAATTACCTACGGAAATTCTAACAGCATTGTAGTGGAAGCTGATGAAAATCTCCTTCCCTACATTGAAACTACTGTAGAAAATGGTAAGCTGTTTATCAGGCCAAAGAAAAACGTGAACCTGCAATCCGGTTCTAAAATGATCGTGCATGTTTCCATGACTAAAATGAATTCCGTGCAATTGAGTGGCAGTGGAAATATCAGCGGATCCGGTGCCTTTACCAATGATGCTACGACAGATGTAGGCGTTTCCGGCTCTGGAAATCTTAGTCTCAATTTTGACACTTTCAAAGATCTTGACCTCTCTATATCAGGTAGTGGAAATATTGACCTGAAAGGCAATGCAACCAATTCTATCAATGCAAAGGTAAGTGGCAGTGGTAATATAGACTGCAGCGACATAAGCAGTAATGACGTCGATGCAAAATTAAGCGGCAGTGGTAATATAAAAGTGTACGCAAAAAATAGCATTGATGCAAAAATAAGTGGCAGCGGAAATGTATTTTACAAAGGAGAGGCACCAAAAATAAGTAGCAAAGTGGTTGGAAGTGGAAAGGTTTTAAAAATGTAATAACGGGTTTTCCCAAAGGCTTTTCAACTAAAAATTCAGCTAGTGCCGTCATGCTTCCCGGAGTATGACGGCATTGTTTTTACAACATCTTAGTCATAAGATTTTTAAACCCGGATGTATTAGTTGCGATTACGGTAAGTTATCAGGATGCTGCTGCATTATTTGTTGTTGAAATAACTTTCATTGCATAACATTGCCGGAGGGGCAGCACGATAACCAAACAGATTGTATTATGTTTGGTAAAAGAATAAAATTTCTTTGAATTCTCATGGAAGTCACTTATAAAAAACTCAGCATAATGAACCGATCACTTTTTATTATTACATTTTGTGTCTTCATGGCCGGTAATATTACTGCGCAAACATATATGCCAACGCCCGAAAATATAAAGGCCCGCGAAGTATTTGGCAATGACCGGTTTGGCCTTTTTATTCATTGGGGCCCTTTTAGTATCCTGGGCGATGGAGAATGGGTGATGAACAATCGAAACATCAGCGTAAAAAATTACAAAAGATTGCAAAATTTTTTCAACCCAACTGAATTCGATGCCGCGGAATGGGTTAGCATGGCTAAGAATGCAGGGATGAAATATATTACATTAATTACCAGGCATCATGATGGCTTCAGCATGTGGGACACAAAGTTTAGTGATTATAACATTATGCGTACGCCTTATAAAAAAGACATTGTAAAATCATTAGCCGATGAATGCCATAAACAAGGGATCCAATTATTTTTATATTATTCCTTATTAGATTGGGGAAGAGAAGACTACCCTCATGAAACAGGGAGAACAGGACAACACACCGGTCGCAACGGGAAAGGAGATTATGCGGGCTATCTGCAGTTTATGAAAAATCAGCTAACGGAGTTATTAACAAATTACGGCAAAATCGCCGGCATTTGGTTTGACGGACATTGGGACCAGACTCAACCCGAAGGCTCAGAAGACCGGGCATCCCGGATAAACTGGCACTATGATGAAATTTATGGTCTCATCCATAGTTTGCAACCTCAATGCCTCATTGGCAACAACCACCACCTTACCCCATTCGCGGGAGAAGATTTCCAGATGTTTGAAAGAGATTTACCCGGAGAGAATAATTCGGGACTAAGTTTCCAGGTAGCCTCCCAAAAAATGCCTTTGGAAACCTGCGAAACCATGAACAATTCCTGGGGTTTTAATATTACCGATACGAGTTATAAATCAGTAAAGCAATTAATTCATTACCTCGTGAATGCTTCGGGGCGAAATGCAAATTTTTTGTTGAATGTCGGACCTATGCCTAATGGAAAAATTCAGCCCGAGTTTATTGATACATTAAAAGAAATTGGAAAATGGTTGCAGACAAACGGGCAGGCTATTTACGGCACCAAAGGCAACATTATAGCTCCGCAAAAATGGGGTGTAATAACGGCTGTTGACAAAACACTATATTTACACATATTGAACCCGCCAACAAACGAGCCTTATATCTTTATTCCCGGATTACAACAAAAAATTATTACTGCGTCGCTTTTATCCGGTGGAAGCGCTATTAAATTCAAGCAGATTCCGGAGGGCGTTTTTATGTATTTAACTGGGGTAACAATGGATGATACAGATACTATTATCCAGGTAACAATTCAGTGAATACATAGCCTCGAATAATGTCAACGGTACACGATAAATGTAATGACTATCCCAATAATAATGACAATCGCAAGGATGAAAATAATAACACGCTTTCCTCCGGATTTTTCATGATGTTCAGTGAACCCTTCCCGGGCATACTCAAAAGAATCTAATATTACATCGCGGTGCGGTGGTACTTTTTTTTCAAATGTTTTCGGTACAGGGGGCGGTGTTTTTTTGGGAATAAAATAATCATTTAACTCATTCATATTTCCAGCCATTGCCCAATTTTTAAGTCCTTCATACCAAACAGGCGTCTCTTTGGTTAGGGGTTGCAATTTTAGTTGCTCGAAATCAAAGGGACCTTTTTTTCTTCGGCCGTCATAAATGTAATATTGCCTCATACAAAATTTCTAAAAACCTTTTTACAGGGGATAGTTTTTAAAAACAATTTATTTTTCGATCAAAAATAATACTATTTACGTGCTGTTGGCAGAGCAGGCATTTTTTTTAATTTTTGTCATATAATAAAAAATTAAAATTTTCATTATCAGCATGATCCATGGTTTAAAAAATTAAACTATGATCCTGTAATAAAATTCTGTCTTTTTAAGGGGCATTTTATTAAGGACTAAAATATTTTTTTTAACAATCCTTCAAAACCTGTTTCTTTGCTATCTATGTCTTTATTTATTACATCATTAAATTCCGGTAGTAACGGAAACTGTTACTATGTTGGTAATAAAGATGAGGCGGTATTGGTAGATGCGGGAATTTCCTGCGGGGAAATTGAGAAACGGATGAAGCGGCTGAATTTATCTATGCAAAAAGTGAAAGCAATTTTTATTTCACATGAACATTCCGATCATATTAAAGGGTTAGAAACGCTGAGTAAAAAGTACCAGCTACCTGTGTATATAACGGCAAAAACATTGGAGAATAGCGGAGGGCTGAAACTACCAAAGCATTTGACAATTTCATTTAAAGCTTATGAACTTGTCATTGTCGGAGCCCTTGTTGTAACTCCCTTTCCAAAAATTCATGATGCCGCTGACCCTTTTAGCTTTATTGTGGAATGTGATACAATAAAAGTGGGCGTCTTTACTGATATTGGTTACGCATGTACAGAGGTAATTACTCATTTTCAACAATGTCATGCTGCATTTCTTGAAGCCAATTATGACGAAGCATTGCTGAATAAGGGTAACTATCCTTACTTTCTCAAAACACGTATCAGTGGAGGAATGGGACATCTATCCAATAAACAGGCTTTAGAGCTCTTTATACAATACAGGCCTGCTTTTATGAGTCACCTGTTCCTGTCGCATCTTTCTAAAAATAATAATCACCCGCTGCTGGTACAGGATCTATTTAACAGCAATGCTTATGGTGTGCAAATGATCTTAGCATCAAGAGATAAGGAAACGGCAGTGTACGCTATTCAGCATACAAAGGGTATTTACAAAAATATAAAGCCAGCTAAGATTGCCTCACGGCAGTTAACGCTTTCTTTTGATTAAGTTGGGCTGCCAGCTAAGAGCTTAAGCTCCGGCTATTGGCCATTCACCATTCACCATTCACCATTCACCATTCACTATGGTTGAAACACCCTGATCACTTTTACAAACCTTGTTTCATAATATTTGCTCATACCTGAGATAACAACACCAACAGATTTTCCTGAAGATGAATGAATAAATTTTATTTTACCATCTTCATTTTGTGTAATAATGCCCATGTGGCCCACCACCCAGCCGGTAGTATCGGTTCCGGTAAAAAGAATTAGATCGCCCGGCTTACTTTTTTCAAAAGGCACGGAAATCCCCGCATTGGTAAAATCTTTCGATATGCGGGGCACCTGTATGTTGAAGTGATTAAAAACATAGGTGATAAAACCAGAACAATCGAAACCCTGTTCTTTTACAACGGAGCCGTACTTATATCTTGTGCCGATGAGCGTTTCAGCAAAATCAACCAAAGAACCGGGGTCTGCATTTTTGGTATAAATGACCCGGGATGGGATTGATTTACCTGCTGTCGGCATTTTTTTTGTTGCAACGTTGGTTTCCGTTGTTACAACTTTATCGGATAAAATGCTTTTACGGGAAGCACCGCATGCCTGCAATACAAAGAGTAAAGAAATTATTACGGTGACCCGTATAAAATATTTCATGCGTAAAGATAACCTGAACGTGAAATATCCAGGATGCTCAATTTGTCTAAAATATAATTACCGGTTTCGCTTTAGTTGCTTTCTTTTTAGATGTTGATTTTTGTGCATCCGCTTTTTTTTCGTTATGTTATTGGCATCATCATTAGCTGGTTCGGACCCCGCAGCCGGGCGCTGTTATTACCAGGCGTCTTCAATATAATTTCATGCTTATTGTATGCATTTTTAACATACCATCAATACCTGGTTTCATTGGGCATTTCAAGCAAGAGAATTGACTAGGCGTACCCTTTCTTATTGTACCAACTTCCTTTTCAAATTTTTACTATTTTAGATTTAAATAGCCGGGAAATATTATAAAAGAAAGGTGATTTTGTACCAATACGCATGAGACAAATGAAAGCGGAATTTACCTGGCCAGTGGAATATTTGCCGCCCGAAAAAACTTATTCTATATCGAATTCTAATAAGGAATCATCTTCTATAAAAGCTTCCAGTTTATCGCTAACCGCCAATTCAGCAATTCCCGGAGGGGCTCCGGTAAAAATTAGGTCACCTATCCGTAAAGGGAATGACCTGGAAATGCTGCAAATAACCTGGTCAAAATTATTAACCAACGAACCTGAATTACCGAGTTGTACTAACTCCCTGTTTTTATACAAACAGAAATTGATATCTTTTTTATTTTTAAAATTTGTAGCAGGTATCCATTCGCCGGCGATGGAAGAATT
>JBDTOV010000136.1:0-14209 GCA_039933035.1 Ginsengibacter sp.
AACAGAATTTTTTTATGTTTAAAAACTACTTAAAAACTGCTCTCAGAAATCTTGCAAGACACAAGAGCAATACTTTTATCAATATTACCGGGCTTGTTGTGGGTTTTGCGGCTTTCCTGCTAATATTCCTGGTGATTCAATTTGAGCAAAGCTTTGATGATTTTCATGCTAATACAAAAGATATTTATCGCGTGGTGCGCATCGGTAAAAATCCTGAAAACAGGGAATACAGAACGGGTGTGCCATTTCCGGTAACCAGGGGTTTGCGTACGGAGTTGGCCCAGTTGAAAAATGCCGCAGCCATTTTTGGAGACAATAATGTACAGGTAAACATAACCGCAACTGACGGTTCAACATTGAAAAAATTTAAAGAACCAAATGTTTTTATAGCGGAACCACAGTTCTTCAAAATTTTTGATTTTAGCCTGGCCGAAGGAAATGTCAATACTGCTTTAAGTGAACCAAACACGACATTGCTCTCAAAAGAAGTTGCCACAAAATATTTTGGAGATTGGAAGGCCGCAATGAATAAAACGATAAGGCTATATGGACTCGATGCCAAAGTAACAGGCATTCTTAATGATCCTCCCGCAAACACTGACTTTCCCCTCGGTGTCGTTGTATCTTATGCAACGCTTGTCAAAAATACCAATATGGAAGACTGGGGCAGTATTTCAGACCAAAACTATTGCTTTGTGCAGGTCAACAATCACGCTTCGCTTCGTCAATTGAATGAACAGCTTACCGCATTTGTGGACAAACATATTAAGCCCATTAATCCCGGTTATGATCTTGCCCTTCAGCCATTGAAGGAAATGCATTTTGATGAGCGATATGGAAATTTTAGCGGCCGTATGTTCAGTAAAGACCTGGTTTTTGCCCTTAGCCTGATTGGCTTGTTCCTGCTGATTATGGCTTGTGTAAATTTTATCAATCTTACAACGGCCCAGGCTATGAAGCGTGCCCGTGAAGTAGGTGTACGAAAAGTGCTTGGCGGCAATCGTGCACAATTAATTTTCCAGTTCCTCGGAGAAACGGGTATCACTACATTTTTTGCATTGATTGGTGCAGTGATCGTTGTTTTTATTTGTCTGTCTTTTGTAAACAATCTTCTCCAGGTTCACTTAACCTTATCACTTTTCTCCAGCGCAAAATTTCTCCTGCTCATGTTGGGTGCTTTAGTGCTGGTTACTTTTTTAGCAGGCTTTTACCCGGCATTGGTATTATCAGGATTTAAAGCGGTTCATGTTTTAAAGAGCGCCATAAGCCCTGGAAAGAAAGGGATTTACTTCAGAAGAGGCTTAGTGGTTTTTCAGTTTGTGATAGCACAGGCGCTTATCATCGGAACATTGGTGGTAACGTCACAGATGGCTTATTTCAGAAATGCAGATATGGGATTTGCCAAAGAGGCGATAATTAATGCAGGTTTTCCCGGTGATAGTCTCAGCCGGACGAAAACCGGTTTTTTACAAAACGAGCTAAGCAAAATACCCGGTATTCAGCGTGTTAGTTTCAGCACTTTTACGCCTTCGGGTGCCGGCGGTTGGTTTACGGATTTGCGTGTGGAAAGTAATCACAGCAAAACAGATCCTGATATGATCGTTAGTATGAAACCGGCCGACACCGGGTTTTTTCGCCTTTACAATTTGAAGCTGGTTGCGGGCCATATATATTTTCCATCGGATACCATGCGTGAGTTTGTGGTAAATGAAACGGTGATAAATAAATTAGGTGTTCGTAACGCGGATGATGCTATCGGTAAATTAATTAACGTGAGCGGAAAAACCTGCCCGATAGTGGGCGTTGTAAAAGATTTTCATGTGTATTCATTACGGGATCCTATCGGTCCTGTAGTTATGACTACCATTAAGAACCAATATGGGCTGGCTAATATTAAGATTAATATGAATGAGGCAACAAATGTTATTGCTTCCCTGCAGCATACATGGAACAAATATTTTCCTGACTATGTATTTGAATATCGCTTCCTGGATCAGACAATTGCCGCCTATTACGAGCAGGAAAACCAGTTATCACTGTTGTACAAAATATTTTCCGGCATTGCCATTTTCATCTCCTGCCTCGGATTGTATGGGTTGATTTCATTCATGGCGGTGCAACGCAAAAAAGAAATTGGTATTCGTAAAGTATTAGGCGCACCGGTTCGCAATATCGTGATCATACTGTCGAAAGAGTTCACCATACTCATCGCGATTGCCTTTCTTATTGCAGCGCCTATCGCAAGGTACTTAATGCACCAGTGGCTGCAGCAATATACGTATCGCATCGCGATGGGTATAGGTATTTTTATAATGACCATTTTGAGTTCTTTGTGTATTGCCTGGTTTACCGTTGGCTATACGGCGATAAAGGCGGCCCTGGCAAATCCCGCAAAGAGTTTGAGGACGGAGTGAGGCGACCCGACCTCTCTAGCGCAGGGGTTAAGGAGGTTTATAAATGTGAAAAAAATAATTTGTTACAGCAAAAAAAAGTTCAATTGAAATAAAAAGCAATGAACAAAAAAAAATAGTACCTACCACCTATTACTCACAACTTACAACTACAACATATGTTCATAAATTATTTCACAATTGCTTTCAGAAATTTCCGGCGCAACAAAATTTTTTCGGTTATAAATGTATTGGGTCTATCCATTGGTATCAGCGCTGCATTAGTAATCTTTTTAATTGTTCATTATGAATTCAGCTATGATAAGTTTGAAACAGATGGCAATCGTATGTATCGCGTAGCCATGGATTTAAAATTCAATGGTGTGGAAGGCCACACTGCCGCTGTGCCCGCGCCTTTAGGCATGGCAGTGCAACATGAAGTAACGGGCGTGGAGGCGGTTGTTCCCATGATGCAGTTCCAGGGAGATGCAACGGCAAAAGTGAGTATAGTAAGGCAAAAGGGATCACAGCCCGTTGTGTTTAAAAACCAGCCGGATATCTTATTTACCAACCCGCAATATTTTTCCCTTGTGCCCTATCAATGGATTGCGGGTGCACCCGGGCCATCGCTAAGCAGTCCTTTCAATGTGGTATTAACCGAAAGCAGGGCAAAACAATATTTCCCCTCATTGCCTGTGAATGAAATTATCGGCAAACAGGTTACTTATAATGATGATCTGACCGCTATTGTTTCGGGAGTTGTAAAAGATTTAAATGTAACAATGTCTTCTTTTAAATCTGTCGAGTTTATTTCATTGGCAACTATTGCGCAAACACATTTGCAGGACGATTTTATGATGAATGTTTGGAATGACTGGATGGCCTATTCGCAGTTGTATGTAAAACTTTCAAAAAATGCCGGGGTTGCCAATACAGAAGCTCAATTAAAATCACTTCTAAATAAATATAATAAAGATGCCAATAAAGGCACGGCCAATACCATGGCTTTTCATTTACAGCCTTTGGATGATGTACATTTTAACAGCTTATATGCGGGTTTTGATCAAAGGGTGGCCCATAAGGCAACCTTGTACAGCCTTTTTGCGGTCGCCGCATTTTTATTATTGCTTGCCTGCATCAACTTTATCAATCTCACTACCGCTAATGCGTCGCAAAGAGCTAAAGAAATTGGTATCCGTAAAACGATGGGCAGTTCACGAAAGCAACTCGTTGTACAATTTTTAGGAGAAACGTTTTTTTTGACCGCTGTTGCAGGTATTATTTCATTTTGCCTGGTACCTCTTTTATTAAAATTATTTGCTGACTTCATGCCACCCGGTTTGCAATTTGCGCCGCTACAGCAGCCCTATATCTTTTTGTTTTTATGTTTACTGGTGATCATTGTTAGTTTTTTATCCGGCATGTATCCGGCATTTATATTATCAGGATACAAACCGGTACAGGTATTGAAAGCGCAATCTTTTACAGGGGGCAATGAAACGAGACATGCATGGATCAGGAAGACATTAACTGTATCACAATTTGTAATAGCTCAATTTTTTGTGATTGCCACGGTAATGGTAAGTAAGCAGATACATTATTCGATGAATGCAGATATGGGTTTTAGAAAAGATGCCATTTTAAGTTTTGATGTGCCGCGTACAGATACTGTTCCTAATCATCGTCTTCAGTTATTGATTGAAGTAAAGAATATCCCCGGAGTAAAAATGGTTAGCAGGGGCTATTTGACACCTGCTTTTGAAGGTGCATCTTTTACCGATATAAGTTATGCAGGTGCGACAAATGATAGTAAAGAAAGTGTGCAGTTACGCTGGGGCGATTCAAATTATCTTAAACTGTTCAATATAAAAATACTGGCGGGAAGAAATGTAAGGGAAAGTGATACGATAAAAGAATTTTTAATAAATGAGACGTATGCAAAATCGCTGGGTTTTATACACCCTGAAGATGCAATAAATAAACAGCTTGATTACAACAATAAAAAAATGTCGATCGTCGGCATAATGCATGATTTTAATGAACAATCATTTCATGAACCTGTTGGTCCGCTTGTATTCGCTTCATTTAATAAAAGAAGTTATTTCTTTCATATTCTTCTTCAACCACAAAATGCAGCAGGTAAATCGTGGCAAACCACCATCAATAAAATACAAAATGTATATCATCAAATATATCCGGATGAAGATTTCAGTTATAAATTTTTGGATGATACAATTGCCGGATTTTATGAAACAGAACAACACACAGCAAGCCTGCTCAATTGGGCGACTGGTTTATCAGTTCTGATTAGTTGCCTGGGGTTGCTGGGACTTGTAATATATACTACCCATACCCGCACAAAAGAAATCGGTATCAGGAAAATATTAGGCGCGTCGGTTACCAACATCGTTTCTATTTTGTCAATGGATTTTGTGCGCCTCGTAATTATTGCCTTTGTTATTGCGGCACCAATTGCCTGGTGGGCAAGTTATGAATGGTTGCAGGATTTTGCCTACAGAACAACCATGGGCGCATGGGTATTTGTCGTAAGCGGGCTTGGGATGTTATTAATTGCGTTGATAACGTTAAGTTTTCAAACCATAAAAGCTGCTATAGAGAATCCGGTAAAGAGTTTAAGGACCGAATAAATCGGGAGAATGAATGGTTTGATGGCGACGCTGGTCTGATGCTGCTGTATAAATACCTGTTTGCATTGTCACTCTGCCGGATTAAAATAGGGTGGGGGATATTTATTACTGTGGTTTATGGGCGATTGTTTTCCACGAGTTGTCCATAATGGTTGTCCTTGCAAACTCTGTTAAAAGTTTACGCACAGAATAAAATAGATAAATGAATTATTAAATAGTGATGAGCAAAATCTAAAACTGGAATTGAACTATTGTCAGGTTGCCGCTTTGTTTTGTTATTTTATTAAGTGATGGATAAAATGATAGGAATAGATTTTTATGAAAAATACTAATTATGCCAAACCCCGGAACCTCCTCGCAGATGATGATTTTTTTGCATGGTAATATCATACCGATGACAAAAGGTAGAGGAATGGAATGATTGGATAAGAGAAGATTTATTTAATCAACATCTTGCTGAAGAGGCTGTTTATTTATTGGTGCACGGCAATATTAAGGAGGATGAAATAACGGAAGCACAAATAAAAGAGCTGATAAAAAGTTTCGTTAATACAATTGCGAAGGAAAAAAAACAGGTAAATTTTTGAACCGGTGTTTACGATTCCAATTACCTGGAGAGCAGCATAGAGAAGTGTCGTTTAGAAAAATTAGCCGTAGCTGCGGTTCACTTCGCATTTGTTATAATTCAGGAAGAATAGATAAACGCGCTGATTGCAAAAAGGTATTTCAAAACACCTATCACCAATTGAAAAAAACAAACCATCTATGATAATTAATTCTAATAGGGGCAGATATTTGCTTTCGACTGTTGCGTATACAGTTTTGTTCCCGTTCTCCATGCAGGCACAGCAGACCAAGCCTCAACTATTGAAAGAGTCCGCTAACTGGGCTTTTGAAAGATTTACTTTACCGCCATCTTTCGCGCCGGCCTTTTCTTATAAAGGTGCAGAGGAACTGCGTTTTTCGCCCGGGATGTTCAATAAAAATGCAATCGATTATTTTACGTACGCTTTTGTAGCGCAACTTGACAGCGTAACAGGTCTCTCGCGGGAAGATATTAAAAATTACCTGCTTGATTATTTTAAAGGTCTATGCAGTAGTACAGCACATGACCGTAAACTTGTGATAGACATTTCTGCACTAACGGTTGATCTGCGAAGAAAAAATAATACTACCGGTGATGAAATTATTTATAATGCTTTGCTGAATATATTTGGCGTTTTTGCTGATGGGGCTCCGGTGAAATTGCGTATGGAAGTGAAAGTATTGACGGATACTGTGTCTGCCAAAACTTACCTGGTTTTTATCGCCTCGCCACATGAAAAAACTAATGAAGCCTGGAAGGAATTGTACCAGGTTCAGAAAGACTTTACCTTTCCGGAAAATAATGAATGAGGCGTTCGAAAATAGACCTGCAAGGAGACGAAGCGTAAAGTTATAATGAGCATTTATGCGGTTGCGTTAGCAAGCCTGTTTGGGTGAAGCCTTTAAAAGTATCCTGCCATTCTCCGGATATATTATTATCTTCTTCGTAAAACCACGGTCGCGGTTTTGTGCTGTACATTTTTAAGCAGAGACACCAACATAAATGAACAAATGATCTTTCATTCTGCATCCTCCTGCAACGTTTCTTCTTCCAGGTCGAGCCTCTTTTCTATAAGTTTAATGATATCGTCATCATAATCATCTTTCCTCCTGAACGCGTGTAATTTTTTACGTTCTTTTTCGGTAACCTTCAGCATCACATTTTTGTAATGTTGTATCATCTCATTTGCATTTTTACGGGTGCCATCTCCTTCATTGGATCGCCTGAGCAGTTCTCCTTTGCGTTTCAAAAATTCGAACTTATGTTTAAGCAGTATGTTGCTGTCTATATCATCTTTATACCTGGCATACAATTCGTCCAGGCCGGCATTGTTGACAGCAAGATTTATTTCCAGTATCTGCTGGTCATCTGATTTTTTCACAGGTATTGCCTCAGGCTTTATCCATTTTATTACCCATGGCAATAAGAGACCCTGCACCACCAACGTAACAATGATGACTACGAAAGTGATAAACAAAATGAGGTCACGATGCGGAAATGCTTTACCCGCCAGCATAAGTGGGATGGCTAATGCAGAAGCCAGTGATACAACACCCCGCATACCCGCCCAACTTATCACAACAGGGTTTCGCCAACCGGGCTTGTTATAAGCGACCGTGATAAAGCGGCTGATAAATCTTGTAAAAACTGAGGTGAACAAAGCAGCAACCAGTCTTGCCACAATAACCGCCACAGTAACAACCAGGGCAATTTTCCACGCACCCAATTTTGACATACTGTTCACACCATTGATAATCGCAGGAAGTTGCAAACCCAGGATAAAAAACACAATTGCGTTCAGTATAAAAGCAATAGACGACCATATAGCCCCGGACTTCAGCCTGCTTTTATTGGAAAAGACAAAGTGATTCTGGTAGGCAATATAAAGGCCGCCGCTTACCACAGCTAACACACCCGATGAGTGAATCGACTCAGCGGTAATATACATTACATACGGTATCGCAAGAGATATTGCGATATCAATATTAGAAGTTGTTGGCAGCCACTTATAAACTGCATAGAACAATAATCCATATAAAAAACCGATGGATATGCCCGAAATTACTACCAGTAAAAAGCCAGATGCCGCCTCGTACCAGATAAAGTTACCGGATACAATAGCAGCGAGTGCAAAACGAAAAAGCGTTAAACTCGTGGCATCATTCAGCAGGCTCTCACCTTCCAGGATGGTAGTAATGCCTTTGGGAAGCCTTATATATTGCAATAAGGCGGAAGCTGCCGCTGCATCAGGTGGGGAGATAATAGCGCCCAGCAAAAATCCCTGCGCTAAGGTAAAACCAGGAATAAGCCATGTACTAATAAATGCTACCGCCGTTGCAGTAAATAAAACAAAACCGAGTGCCATTCCGGTTATGATACGCCGCCACTTCCACAATCCTTTTAAAGACATGTTTTGGGCAGCATCGTAAAGAATAGGGGGAAGTATTACCAAAAAGACGAGATCAGGATCTATCTGAACGGCGGGAACGCCTGGAATAATACTGATAATAAGCCCGGCAATCACCAGGAATATGGGATAAGGAATTTTTAATTTCCTCGCAATAATCACCAGCAAGCAAACACTAAAAATAAGGACGAGACAAAATAGAATTATTTCTTGTATATGCACTTTACTTACTTATGGGGAAGTAAGATAAAATAAAATTGCGTAAAAAAATAAGCTAATAACATACCGGTAGCCAGGCCTTTAATTACAAAGTGACCTGTAAATGCCGGTAATGAAAAGAAATTTTGTTCCTGCTTTCCGGCGGGTGTCTTATGGTCAATTTTATAAACGCGTTTCCATACTTTTTATTACAGCCTTAATACCCGGAATTTTACCGGTTTGAATATCTAATAACTACTTATAGACGAGCCTTTTCTCCCCCGGTAGAGAAATTGATGGACCGACCAAGGGGAAATTGGCGCGTTTTAAACCCGCAAAGGACAATAGCCACAGGAAGGTCCTTTCTATATGTTTGTTTTTTGATATTTTTTTGCAGATTAGCAACGGGAAATGGCAAGTTGGTTATAAATTAGCCTTCGGTTTCATGATAAACAAACAAAATAACAATGATATTTATAACGCAATTGGTTTACGTCAAAGAAGGGCAGGAAAGTATATTTCATCAATTTGAAGATCTCGTTATTCCGACAATTTTAAAATATAACGGACGACTTTTATTGCGGATACGGCCAACTGAAAATTCTTTTATTGAACACCACATTGCCCAACCTTATGAAATTCACCTTGTAGAGTTTGCGGCTGAACAGGATTTTGAAAATTTCAATCAAGACGAAGAACGAAAGAAGTTTTTACATTTAAAAGAGCAATCAATAAAGTCAGTTTTGCTCATAAAAGGGAGGCAACTTTGACGACAAAAGCGCTTACAGGCAAAAAAAAGCCTATACCGGTTAGACAGTACTTCTGGTGGAAGTCTCCTTGCTGTGCAGAAGTGATGATGGAATAAATGGCAATTGACCACCTTTATTGCGGCAGCAGAATTGCTATTTTCTAATCAGTCTGCAAACCTCGTACTGCAGCAATTTTGGTTAATCGGTTCGAGACAATGAAACCTTGCTTTTTTTATAAACTTAAGCCGGGGCTATGGCGATACCGGAACTGGTGTTTTTGAGCTATGAAGTTTGCCCTGATTAATAATTTTTGGATTCCATTTCCAGGCTATCAAATTCATACCTGAGCATTTTTAGACTGGCCTTAATGGAGTCCCTGATTAAAAGTCTTTTTACGTAGGTTGCCGTATCGTAAAATGGATTATCATGAAATGAAACTAAACTGTCATAGGAAGATTGCTGCTCATTAATAAAATTTTTTATTTTAATTTGTTTCTCAATGAGTTCCTTTTTCTGATTATGGCATGAAATCAAAACCAACGTGAACAGAATTACCAGTCTCATTAAAGCTTGTTTAAGGGTGTAAAAAAACATTACCAGGAGGTATTTTTACTAATTTAAAAAGAATGCTCGATATAATTCAAAAATACAGGTATAGAATTCTTTTAGTCCTGGTAGTGGGCATCATATCACTTGGTTTTTTTTTAAATATTGTTTTAGAATTATCTCCTGATAAGGTTGTTCCTATTTTAGTTAGTTCGTTTGCTATAGTTGCTTTATTTCTAAATGCCTTATCATTTGAGTATACCTGGTTCAAAAATTTAAAAGACTCCCAGGGCTCACGGGAATCGTTAACCTTTAATACGGCAATTGACTGGCACAAATCACCCCTAAAAGATTACATCATAAAAATAGTAGTTTCGGAACCGTCTATGAAAGAATTTTTTGATCCGCCAGATGGTGAAAAGTTACATGCCTACATTAGTGCTTCAGAAAATATTGATTTGAGAGCTGCCATAGCGGGATTGTTTAATTACCTGGAAACCATTTCCATCGGTATTGAACAAAAGTTATTGGATGAAAAGTTCATGAAACTTTTTTACGAAGGAGTTGTTATTTCTTTTTATACGGAATATAAGTTCTATATTACTTACAGGCGGGAACAAATCGATAAAAGCAAGAAGCTCTGGGTAAATTTTACAAACGTTGCCACGCGGTGGGAAGTGGAAAAAGAAGCCAAGGAAGCATGAATTAGGATAAATGGCTAATTTGCCTTAAATTTACCAGATGAAAAAAGATATCTGCAGGGATGGTTCGGTAAAATTATAGTCCATTTCTTTAGTTGATTTTAGTCACTTTTAAAGAGAATCTGTAGGTTGTTGTGTATACTTTTTACCCACCTAAGTTGTTCCTGGTATTTGTTGAAACCAGTTTGCATGCGATTTTTTTAAAAGGGATTTATTTTACACGTTGCTATGTCTTCCTGCAATCATGTTACGACTCCGGCTACGTAGCGCTATATGTGTCTCGCGCGCTTTTTTGAAACAAGCTATTATACATTCAAAATATACCCCAGGTTGTGACTTCCTTGTCGCGTGAAGCGGAAAACTTTTAATTCTCCTGTTCAGGTATTCGCAACGGCAATTGAATCCAGGCCAGTCCTATGTTCCTCCTCATGTGACTAATACTATTGCCCCCGGCAGCGTCATAAAAAACGGCCAACCTGTTACCTGCCTGTATTACCGAAGGCATTCCTATTGCCCCTGTGGCCCAGTTGCAATTTGAACTGTCTAACACAATAGCTTTATTGTTGGCATCCCACTTATTAATATTTTTCGACCAATATACCCAGATAGCATCTGTGTATTCCTCTCTGTTTTTATTGATTCCAATATGATTGGTAAACAAAAACCAGGTTTTGATTTTCTTTTCAAAAAAAAGTGAAGAATTTTCAACCTGCTCGCTCAGGGGCAAAATGGGCTCATCGTCAATCTTCCAGGAACTATCCAAATTATGGGTACGGGCGATACCCAGCGTCCTTTTGGTTCCCTGCTGATTTTGTATCGATCCGCTAAAAAACTGCAGGTAATCTTTCCTGGTTTTTATAATAAATCCCGGGCTGGCAGTTGCTGAATAATAACTGTCCTTTTGAGGCAAAAATGGCGTCACGTTATATTGTTTTATCCATGGACCTTCCAGGGACTTCGACCTGGCTTTCATAGCCAGGTAAGGAAAAGATGGTATACGATCCGGGGGCTCCGTGGTATTGGGTGTGCCCAAATAAAACATATGCCATACCCCTTTTTCCTTTATTACCCATGGCGATGATGCACTCTTCGCATCCTTGGCTCCGACAGCGCCCAGGGTGAGAATGGATCCCTTTTTAATCCATGTTTTTAGATCGTTGCTTTCTGCAAGGCAGGAAACCCAGCCATCCTTACCGGCGCCATCATAAAAAAGATAATAGGTGTCTCCTTCCCGGTTCACTACAGCTTCCCTGGCGCCAAATACATCACAACTGTCGGAGCCGTTTCCATATCTTAATATGATCCCTTCGTCTGTAACAGGCATTCGCCTGGAAGCGACAGGCCTTCCGTCAACATAAACAGGTACCTGGGCAAATGTTTTTACGGAAAATGTGGACACCAGTACCGCAAATACGTTGGTATAAAGTTGTATTCTTTTTTTCATAATTATTAAATCTAAAAAATAAGCTTACGCTATTATTTTTACACTATATATTTAATGGGCTCCTGGGCTAGTTGCCTGGCATTTGAACTATCCCCTGCTTTCAAATGGTAAGCAAAGTATCCAATTTTTATTTCTCATAAATGGATATATGCTAATAGTTCCACCAGGAATCCACTCAATTTCACAGGAAGCCTGCATGCTCCCGGGCTTACATAATAAAGCGTTCATCATTTTTTCCTCCCTGTTATACTATACGGTTTGTCTGGCTGTCATTTACATTAATCACAACCGAAGAATTATTTTATATAATTTTAGTTTTATAAATTCCAATACTAATTATGAAACAAAAACAGGTATTAATTTTTAGTTTGCTGGTTTTGCTGCTCACTAACTGTAATAACAATTCTGATAAAAAATCAAAAACTCCGGTTGCTGAAAATTCAAAAAGTATGAAAGCAAAGGATTCCCTGGTTTTCAAACTCGAAAAGGTAGCTGATAGCCTGTACGCTTCTTTGGCTTTAGCAAATGCCCATGATGGTTCATGCAGAATTTTTATTGGAGAACAAGCCGGAAAAATTTTTTTTTTAAAAATGGTAAAGTATTAAAGGACCCGTTCCTGGATATACGATCTTCGCTGGTACCGATGAAAGATCAATATATGGATGTGGGGTTGGGGTGAGATAATTCAATGCTGACATAGGTTCCGATACTTTAGTAGGACAATTATCATTATTAATAAGTGTACGTTTTTATAACGATTTCACCTGTGTCGGCAGTTATTTTTTCTGTGATTAACCTGTTGGCTGAATCAAAAGTATAGAAATGGCTTAACGTAGTAGTGGAGCCTCCGCTGTCATTGATAGTCGTCATAACAAGATTTTTATTACCCGGTACATACGGATTAAAGATGTAGAGATTATTTACCAGGTTAGTATAGTACTCGTAAGTGGTAACTGAATTGTTACTTGTTTCTGTCACCCGGATCGTATTTCCATTGCTGTCGTACGTATAATTTTCTACATTAAACAATACGGCTCCCGTTACCTGTGAATAATCATATTGCTTTAAGGTGGTTAGTTGCCCTGCGCTGTTATATACATATTTTTCAGTCATAGAATCCTTCGTATCGTTGTACTGAAAAGAACTATCAACCAATAGATTGCTGTTAATAAAGAATATTTCATGAATAGATAACAAATTGGAATTGTATAAATCCATGGTGTAACTGCCATTGGAATATTGATACTCAAATTTGTCACCGGAAGATGTTGCAGAAACCAAACTTATCAACCTGTCGGAGGCATCATAGGCCAGGTTAAAAGTCGTAACGGAATGTGCTCCGCCTGAAGTAACATCTTCTGTATAGGTTTTTACTTTAGATGATGATGGCGAAGTTCCCGGGTCATTAGTGCTTAATTCTTTTTGGCACGAGACGAATATAAAAATAATAAGAATGTATAATAAGTTTTTGAGTGTATTCATAAAGAAGTATTATCGTTTAGCAATGTTTAATTGTAGGCAATTCATTATATGATATAGTTAATTGCTAATTGAAAACGAATACACCCAAACTAATATTGCGGAACCTGTAATGATTAAGTTAAATTCCCGTGAAAATGCCGGCTGGATTATTACTATACTTTGTAACGGTCAAATTTTCATAACACAATCCGGAAGATAGCGCGATGTCGCATTTACAAATACCCGGTGAAATAAAAAAATTCATACCTGGTTTAACGTTCTGTTTGCATAGCTGGTATCTTCTTTACAATCAACCTTTGTAATATCAAAAAACTCAACTATACTTGTTATTGGTAATCTACAAACCATATTATTATGCCATCGTTATTCAGTACACGCAGGGAATTTATGAAAAATACAGGTGCGGGACTGGGATTGGTAACCCTTCCCTCCCTGCTTTTAACACCAAAAAATACACCCGGGAATAAAAAAATTATTTGCCTGGGCGGGCATCCTGATGATCCTGAAAGCGGGTGTGGCGGCACCCTGGCAAAATTGCAAAAGGCAGGCAACGAGATAACTATTATTTATTTAACCACCGGGGAAGCCGGTATACCCGGCAAAAGCCATGATGAAGCGGCTGCCACCAGGAAAGAGGAAGCTATTAATGCATGCAAAGTGTTGCATGCAAAACCTGTATTTGCGGGACAAATAGATGGAGATTCCGTTTGTAACAATGAATGGGTAAACAGGATACAGCAATTGATATCCGAAGAAAAACCGGACATCGTATTTACCCATTGGCCGTTAGATGCACACAAAGACCACCAGGTAGCCAGTTTACTTACCATACAATCGTGGATACGATTGCCCCAGGCATTTGCACTGTATTTTTTTGAAGTATGTACGGGAGAGCAAACTCTCATTTTTCATCCTACTGATTACGTGGATATAACTGATACCCGGGAGCAGAAGAAAAAAGCAGTGTACTGTCATGCAAGCCAGGATCCACCGGGCATCTATAACTGTGGCCATGCGGCTATGGAGGATTTCAGGGGCCGTGAGTTGGGAACAGGGGC